>JBEQBS010000076.1:0-11482 GCA_041639675.1 Rubritepida sp.
CCCCGCGGCGTGTCGACCGTGCGCCCCACTTCGACGAAGCCGAGGCGCGTGTAGAAGTCCAGCGCCTGGAAGGTGTGCGTGTCGAGGACGACGCTGCCGCAGCCCCGACGGCGGGCCTCGTCGATGGCGGCCCGGAACACCTTGGCCGGATCGTGCAGGGCGGTCCCGCTACGCCCCCACCGGCCAGGCGGCGGCGCGGGACAGGCGCACCTCCAGGCCCCGCATCCCCGGCAGGGCGGCCAGCGCGCCCTGCACGCGCTCCGGCACGCCGCCGGTGCGGTCCAGGCCGGTGACGCGCAGCCGGCCGGCGCGCGCCTCCACGAACAGGAACCAGCAATCCACCGGCAGGGCGCGGCGCAGGGCGGCCTCGGCGGCGTCGCGCAGGGCGTGGTCCTCGGCGGCGAGGGCGTGGGCGGTCACGGTCGGCATCTCCTTCGTGGCGTGATGCCGCCCATGTGGCGCGGCCGGCGCCGTGCCCAAGCCGCGGGCGGCGCGCGGCGTGCGATGGCGCACGGCGGCGGATGGCCTGCGCTTGCCGGCCGCCCCGCCGCGCCACAGGTGACGCGGCACCGGGAACGGGACCCTCTGGCGGCGCTGGGCCGCGATGTCGGGCCGGCAGCTTGGGAGGATGCCGTGAAGGCCCCGCTCCGCACCCTGATCCTCGCCGCCACGCTGGGCCTCGCGGCCTGTGCGCCGCATGGCGGCGGCTTCGTCGTCACCGCCGGCCCGGCCGTGAATGCCTGGGGCGCCGGGCCGGGCTTCCACGCGCCGCGCCACGTCGCGCATGGGCCGCGCTGGCCGCATCACCGGCCCGGCTGGCATGATCCCGGATGGCACCACCGCCATGGCTGGCGCGACACCCATGCCTGGCACCGCAGCCCTGGCGGCTGGGGCCGGAGGTGGTAGCCGCTCACGCCCGCTGCCAGCGCAGGAACAGCGCGCAGCCGGCCACCAGGGCGATGGCGAAGGTCAGCAGCGCCGCCCCCGGCCCGCCCCACCAGGCCGCAAGGCCGGACAGCCATTGCAGCACCGCCGCCCCGCCGAAGAAGAACATGTTCATCGCGCTCAGCGCGCGGCCGGCCTCCTCCGTCCGCACCAGGCCGCGCAGCAGGGAGAAGCACAGCACCTGGAAGGAGATGGCCAGCCCGAAGCCGGCCAGCACCAGCGCGTCCAGCCAAGCCGGCCCTTGCAGGAACAGCGCGCAGACCAGCAGCGCGGCGCAGAGGTGCCCGCCGACCACCAGCCCCCGCGTGGCCCCGGTGCGCGCCACCGCCCAGCCGGCCAGCGCCGGGCCCACCACCAGCGCCACGGTGCAGCCCAGCAGCAGGTGCCCGGCCAGGATGCGGTCCAGCCCCCGCGCCTCCATCAGCCAGGGCCCGCCCCACAGCCCGCGCACCCCCAGCACCGCGCCGAAGCTCACGAAGGCCAGGGCGAAGATGCCGCGCAGCGCGGGCCGGCCCATGATCCGCACCACCTCCCGCGCATCGCCCAGCAGCGAGCGGCCGGAAGGCGACGGGCGGTCGCGCGGGACCAGCAGCGCCACCGCGGCCACGGCGATGCCGGCCAGGCCGAGGCAGGCCCAGAACCCCGCCCGCCAGCCCGATGCCTCCACCAGCCAGGCCAGCGGCGAGGCCGTGAGCAGCATCCCCGAATTGCCGATGGCCTGCACGAGGCCCGACCACAGGGCGAAGCGTGGCGCATCCATGGCCCGCGCCGCGAAGGTCATCGGCGCCATCAGCATGCCCGAGCAGCCGATGCCCAGCACGCATTGCGCCAGCAGCATCGTCCCCGCGCTGGGCGCCAGCGCCGCCAGCGCGCTGCCGCAGGACGCGATGAGGAGCAGCACCAGCGCCACCGGCTTCACCCCGAAGCGGTCCAGCGCCACCCCCACCGGGATCATCGCCAGGGCGAAGGCGCCGGGGAATGCCCCGGTGATGACGGCGAGCTGCTGCGTGGTGATGCCCAGGTCCCGCGCCAGCACGTCGGCCGCCACCGCCGGCAGGGTGCGCACGGCGTTGGAGAAGACATGCCCGCAGGTGAGCGCCAGCAACGCCGGCAGCCAGGGCGCGCTCAATTGCGGAAGATCTTGCCCGGGTTGAGGATGCCCTTCGGGTCCAGCGCCGCCTTCACCGCGCGCATCGCCGCCAGCGCATCGGCGCCGTGCTCGATCTCCAGGAACTCGCGCTTGCCGATGCCCACCCCGTGCTCGCCGCTGCACGTGCCGCCCAGCGCCAGGGCGCGGTGGACGATGGCGCGGTCCAGCGCCCAGGCGCGATCCAGGGCCGTGGGGTCCGCCTGGTCCACCAGGATGACGGTGTGGAAATTGCCGTCGCCCACATGGCCGACGATGGGCGCGGTCAGCCCGCTCGCCTCGATGTCCGCCTTCGCGCCCAGCAAGGCTTCCGCGAGGCGCGAGATCGGCACGCAGACATCGGTGGCGATGCCGCGGTGGTTGGGCTTCAGGGCGAGGCAGGCCCAGTAGGCGTCGTGCCGGGCCTTCCACAGCCGGTTGCGCTCCTCCGCCTGGGTGGCCCAGGCGAAGGCGCTGCCGCCATGATCGGCGGCGATGGCCTGCACGCCTTCCGCCTGCTCCGCCACGCCGGCCGCGCTGCCGTGGAACTCCAGGAACAGGGTGGGCGCGGCGGCAAGGCCGTCGAGCTTCGAGAAGGCGATGCAGGCGGCCATCTGCACCTCGTCCAGCAGCTCGATCCGCGCCACGGGGATGCCGGCCTGGAGCGTGGCGATGACGGTGCTGACCGCATCGCCCAGCCCGGGGAACTGGCAGATGGCGGCGCTGGTCGCCTCCGGGATGCCGTGCAGGCGCAGCCTGACCTTGGTGATGACGCCCAGGGTCCCCTCGCTGCCGATCAGCAGGTGCGTGAGGTCGTAGCCATTGGCCGCCTTGCGCGCGCGGGACCCCGTGGTGATGACGCGCCCATCCGCCAGCACCGCCTCCAGCTGGAGCACATTCTCGCGGATGGTGCCGTAGCGCACGGCGTTGGTCCCCGAGGCGCGCGTGGCGCACATGCCGCCGATGGAGCACACGCTGCCCGGATCCACCGGGAAGAACAGGCCCTGGGCGCGCAGGTGTTCGTTCAGCGCCTGGCGCGTCACGCCCGGGCCGACCAGGCAATCCATGTCCTCGGCGCTCACCTCATGGATGGCGTCCATGCGCGACAGGTCCAGGCTGATGCCGCCGCGCACCGGGTTCACGTGGCCCTCCAGGCTGGTGCCGGCGCCGAAGGGCGTCACCGGCACGCCATGGGCGTGGCACAGGCGCAGCAGGGCGGCGACGTCGTCGGTGGATTCGGCGAACAGCACGGCGTCGGGGCGGGTGGGGGTGGTGGTGTCCTCGCCGCGGGCGTGCTGGTCGCGCACCGCCTCGTTCAGGCTCAGCCGCTCGCCGAACAGGGGGCGGGCGGCGGCGATGACGGCCTGCACGGGCGTCGTGGCGAGGGTGTTCATGGCGGGGTCCTTCCTGGCGCCATCATGGACCATCGGCCCGGGCGCTGCCACCCGCGGCCCCGTCGCGCGTTGCGGCGGCATGACGCGTCTCCTTCCCCTCCTCGCCCTCGCCCTCGCCCTGCCCGCCGCCGCCAAGGAGGTGCAGGTGCAGCTCGACCCCGCCTGCGCCGACCGGCTGGACGTGGCCCGGCTGGACATGGAACGGCGCGAGGAGGGCGTGACCGCCTGGCTGGTGCTGGTGGCCGGCGCCGGCGCCCTGCGCGGCGAGGTGGCGACGCCCGAGGTGGCGGGGCTGGAGGGCCGCCAGCCGAGCCAGTCCTTCGAGACCTCGCAGAACGGCTCGGGCCGCGTGGCGCTGGGGCGCTTCGCCGCCATGCCGGGGCCGGATGCGGCGGCGGCGCTGGCCGGGACGCGGGTGAGCTGCCGCTGACGCCCGCCCGCGCCGCCATCGGCCGGGCCGAAGGCGGCGAAAGGCACGGCCTGCTTGCCGGCCGGAAAGGCCGCGCGCCATGCTGCCCGGCATGCGCCGCGCCGCCTTCCTTCTCCTCCTGCTGCCGGCCGGGCTTCCCGGCCTCGCCCTGGCGCAGAACGCGATCCTGATCCAGGGCATCACCGGCAGCTGCGCGCCTTCGCAGGGCGCCATCCTGTGCAGCGTGCCGGCGCCGGAGGCCGGGCGGGACCTCTCCTACGCCGTCACACTCGACATGGGGCACCCGGCGCCATACGCCCGGGTGTGGATCCGCACGATGGTGCAGCGCTGCAACGATCCGCGCCCCTCCGGCCCGGCCATCATCGCCAGCCCCGGGCTGGCAGTGAGCGCCGGGACGGTGACGGTGCCGGCGAACACCAGGGACCGCTGCGTCCAGGTGGTGGTCGCCTGCGGGCTGGCCGACGGGGCGGGGGATTGCGCGCGGGCCACCATCACCGCCCGCAGCGCAACCATCCGCGCCAGCCGCTGATGCGCGCGCCGGGGCTTGGACCGCCCGCCCATCCGCCCTAGCCTTCCCCGATCAACGCATCCGAGGAAGGAAACGGCATTGGCGAACGCGGTGAAGCAGGCCTGGCAGGCCGGCAAGGCGGTGGTGAACGGGTGGCTGGCCATCCCCAACGCCTTCTCCGCCGAGATGTACAGCCAGTGCGGCTGGGACAGCGTGACGGTGGACATGCAGCACGGCGTGCAGGACTACCTGTCCTGCGTGGCGTGCTTCCAAGGCATCGCGGCCTCGGGCTCCGGCGCCGTGCCCATGGTGCGGGTGCCGTGGAACGAGCCGGGCATCATCGGCAAGGTGCTGGATGCCGGCGCCTATGGCGTGATCTGCCCGATGGTGAACACGGAGGCCGAGGCCCGCGCCCTGGTGCAGTATTCCAAGTATCCGCCGAAGGGCACGCGCTCCAACGGGCCGATCCGCGCCGGGGCCTATGGCAGCGCGGGGGCCTACCAGCAGACGGCGAATGACGAGATCCTCGTCATCCCGATGATCGAGACGAAGCAGGCCATCGAGAACATTGACGCCATCCTGGCGGTCGAGGGGATTGACGGCATCTACATCGGCCCGTCCGACCTGTCCTTCAGCTACGGCAAGACGCCGAAGCTGGACGTGGAGGACCCGGAGGTGCTCGACATCTACCGGATGCTGCTGGACAAGACGGGCAAGCGCGGCATCGCGGCCGGGCTGCACAACGGCACGGCGGAATACGCCCACCGGATGATCGGCATGGGCTTCCGGCTGGTCACGATCGCCAACGAGGTGGGGATGATGGTCAATGCCTCGAAGCAGGCGGTGAAGACCGCGCGCGGCGGCTGAGGCCGGCCCGCCCCGCCCGGCATCGTGCCGGGTGGGGCCGGCGGCGGCACGGAAAAGGGGCGGACCCTCGCGGACCCGCCCCCTGCCCGCCTCAGAACTTGAAGGAGATGCTGCCCAGCGCGCGGGCGTTGCAGACATCCTGGTTGCCGGCGCAGTCGCGGCGGCTGATCGAGGTGTCGTAGTAGCCGACCGAGGCGCTGATGGTGCCGATCCCCTCGATGGCGAATTCGCGGGAGATGGCGACGGACCACCACGTGTAGTCCGGGGTGCCGAAGCGCACATTGCGCTGGATCCACTGGTGGCCGACGCGGCCGCCCAGCGTCAGGTCCCAGATGCCCGTCTTCCAGTCGGCGCCGCCTTCCAGGTAGTAGGCATCGCCGGAGGAGCCGAAGAAGTTGGGCGAGTAGTTGAACTGGCCCAGCAGGTTCACCGGCCCGACCTCGCGCGAGACCTTCAGCTGCGCCTCGGCGTAGTTGAGGCCGAACTGGCCCGGGGCGCGGTCGAAGCCCGGATAGGTGTACCAGATGCCGCCCACATCCACGTTGAAGTCCAGCGCGGTGAAGCGGTAGCCGCCGAACAGGTCAATCTCCTGCCGGGCATCGGTGCCCAGGAAGCGGACGTTCGAGGCGAAGCCGCCGATGTAGAAACCCGAGGCGTGCGAGACTTCCGCCGTCAGCTGGTAGGCGGGGCGGGAGCGCGTCTGGCTGATGCCGCGGAACAGGTAGTCGCTGGCGCCGGTGCCGGTGATGGTGGCGGTCAGCCCCGTCTCGCCCAGGGCGACCTGCGCGGAGGCCGGCGCGGCGGCGGCAAGGCCGACCAGGGCGGTGGAGGCGAGGAGGAGCTTGCGCATGGGCGAGGGACTTTCCGCTGTGGCCAACGCTGGGTGGTGCGTTGCAACAAGAAAGCCACGATCCGGACGCCCTGCCCAGCCTCTTGCCTGCCGAAGCATCACGAAGCGGGCAGGCTGTGGCACGGACGCCACATATGCTTCACGCGCAGGCAGTTCCTAGACACGGAGGTCCAGCAGGGACCCGCGTGGCAGGGCGGTGGCGGGGGGTGGCGGCACGGAATCCAGCTTGCGCTGGGCCGCGACCTCCGTCGGCTGGAAGGGCGCATCCGCCCGGGCGGCGGGGGTGGTACCCTGCGTGGGGCGGGTGCGGGCGACCTCCTGCGTGAAGGCCGCCAGGCTGTTGGTGCTGATCATGCGCGCCACTCTCCACCGGAGCGATGAAGGCTTCGTGAATCCGGCGGCGAGGAGGCGGTTGGTGGACATGCCCCAAGCCTGGGGCATGCCTCATTAATGTGTCAACAGAAACTTAATCAGACGGCGAGCGCCGCGACCCCCGGCAGCTCCTTGCCCTCCAGCCATTCCAGGAAGGCGCCGCCGGCGGTGGAGACGTAGGACATGCGCTCCGACACGCCGGCATGGCGCAGCGCGCTGACCGTGTCGCCGCCGCCGCCCACGCTGGTCAGCGCGCCGGCTTCGGTCAGCGCCGCCACCTCCTGCGCCACGGCCACCGTCGCGGCGTCGAAGGGCGCGATCTCGAAGGCGCCGAAGGGGCCGTTCCACACCAGGGTGCGGGCCGTGCGCAGCTTCGCCACCACGGCGGCCACCGTCGCCGGGCCGACATCCAGCGCCATGCGGCCTTCCGGCACCGCATCCAGGCCCACCACCGCATGCGGGCTGTGGGCGGCGAAGCCATCCGCCGCCACCAGGTCGAGCGGGAGCATGATCGTGCAGCCCTTGCCGGCGGCCTCGGCCCTGATGCGCCGTGCGGTGTCGTGCATCTCCGCCTCCTGCAACGACCTGCCCAGGGCATGCCCCTGGGCGGCCAGGAAGGTGTTGGCCATGGCGCCGCCGATCACCAGCACGTCCACCTTGCCGGACAGGTTGCCCAGCAGGTCCAGCTTGGTGGAAACCTTGGCGCCGCCGACGATGGCGACCACCGGGCGTTGCGGGTTGCCCAGCGCCTTGTCCAGCGCCTCCAGCTCCCCCTGCATCAGCCGGCCGACATGGGCCGGGAGGAGGCGCGCCACGCCCTCGGTGCTGGCATGGGCGCGGTGGGCTGCGCTGAAGGCGTCGTTCACGAACACGTCGGCCAGCTTCGCCAGCCCGGCGGCCAGGGCGGGGTCGTTCGCCTCCTCGCCCTTGTGGAAGCGGGTGTTCTCCAGCAGCAGGGCCTCGCCATCCTTCAGGGCGGCGGCGGCGGCCTCGGCCTCGGGGCCCACGCAATCATCGGCGAAGGCCACGGGGCGGCCCAGCGCCTCGGCCAGCGCGGCCTGCATGGGCTTCAGCGACATTTCCGGCACGCGCCGGCCCTTGGGGCGGTCGAAATGCGAGCAGATGACGACGCGCGCGCCCTTCTCCAGCAGCTCGCGGATGGTGGGCGCCAGGCGGGTGATGCGCGTCATGTCGGTGATGCGGCCATCCTTCACCGGCAGGTTCAGGTCGGCGCGCAGCAGCACGCGCGTGCCGCGGGCGGCAAGGTCGTCGAGGGTGCGGAAGGCGGGCATCAGCTTCTCCATCAGGCGCGGCGCAACGGAAGCAGCGCCGCCAACGGAGTATCCGGCCGCGAATAGCGGCCGGCGCGCCCAGACCAACCGTGTCACTGGCGCGCCCGTGGCGGCGCGAAGCCAAGCGCGCGGATGCGCGCGCCCGGCGTAGCGGGGGCCTATGGCCGCCGCGGTGAGGGCATCAACACGACTCTCGAACCGGATGCCTCACAACTTGCCAAAAAGGGCCGCGGTATCCGACATCCGGTTCGAGAAGCCCCACTCATTGTCGTACCAGCCCATCACGCGCACCAGCTTGCCGCCGTCCAGGCTCTGGGTCTGGGTGGCGTCGAAGGTGCAGGAATGCGGGTTGGTGTTGAAGTCCACCGAGACGAGCGGCGCCGTCTCGTAGCCCAGGATGCCCTTCAGCGCGCCCTGGCTGGCCTCCAGCATCGCCGCGTTCACCTGGTCCTTCGTCACGCCGTCCGTCGCCAGGTTCACGTCCAGCGACACCAGCGACACGTTGGGCGTCGGCACGCGGATGGCCGTGCCGTCCAGCTTGCCCGCCAGCTCCGGCAGCACCAGCCCCACGGCCTTGGCGGCGCCCGTGCTGGTCGGGATCATGGACACGGCGGCTGCACGCGCGCGCCGCAGGTCCTTGTGCAGCGTGTCCACCGTGTTCTGGTCGCCCGTGTAGGCGTGGATCGTCACCATGTAGCCGCGCAGCACGCCCCACTTGCCGTGCAGCACATGCACCATCGGCGCCAGGCAGTTGGTGGTGCAGGAGGCGTTGGAGACCACCGTCATGTCCTTGGTCAGGACCTGGTGGTTCACGCCATAGACCACCGTGGCATCCACCTCGTCGGCCGGGGCGGAGATCAGCACCTTGCGCGCGCCGGCGGCCATCAGCGGCGCGGCCTTGGCCTTGGTGGTGAAGATGCCGGTGCATTCCAGCGCCACGTCCACGCCGCCGAAGGGCACGGCGGAGGGATCGCGCGAGGCGCTGACCTTGATCGGCCCGTACTTCCGCCCGTTGCGGATGATGGTGATGCTGTCGCCCTCGACGCTCACCTCGCCGTCGAAGCGGCCATGCACGCTGTCGTACTTGAACAGGTGGGCATTGGCCTCGACCGAGCCGAGGTCGTTGATGGCGACGCATTCCACGTCGGTGCGCCCGCTCTCGACCATGGCGCGCAGCACCAGGCGGCCGATGCGCCCGAAGCCGTTGATGGCAACCTTCACCGTCACTTGCTCACTCCCCCGAAACGAGATTGCGCGCCGCCGCGACCACCGCGGCCGGCGTGATGCCGAAATGCTCGAACAGCCGCTCGGCGGGCGCCGAGGCGCCGAAGCCGGCCATGCCGACGAAGGCGGACCGCTCGCCCAGCCACTGGTCCCAGCCGAAGCGCAGCGCCGCCTCCACGCCCACCCGCGGCGCGCTGCCCAGCACGGTGGCGCGGTACTCCGCATCCTGCCGCGCGAACAGCTCCCAGCAGGGCATGGAGACGACGGCGGCGCGGATGCCCTCCTCCGCCAGCGCGGCGCGCGCGGCCACCGCCAGCTGCACCTCCGAGCCGGTGGCGAGGAGCGTCACCTGCCGTTCGCCGCCCTCCGCCTCCTCCAGCACATAGGCGCCGCGGGCCACCTTGTTCTCGCCCGCATCGGCCCGCAGCGCCGGCAGGTTCTGCCGCGACAGCGCCAGCACGGAAGGCGCGTTGTCCAGCCGCAGCGCCATTTCCCAGGCCTCCGCCGTCTCCATCGCATCCGCCGGGCGGAAGACGTAGAGGTTGGGGATGGCGCGCAGGGAGGCGATGGTCTCCACCGGCTGGTGGGTCGGCCCGTCCTCGCCCAGGCCGATGCTGTCATGCGTCAGCACGTGGATCACGCGCTGGTGCATCAGCGCCGCCAGCCGCAGCGCGGGCCGCAGGTAGTCGGCGAAGACCAGGAAGGTGCCGGAATAGGGGATGACGCCGCCATGCAGCGCCATGCCGTTCATCGCCGCCGCCATGCCGTGCTCGCGCACGCCCCAATGGACGAAGCGGCCGGCATAGTCGCCCGGCCGCACCGCCGGGATGCCCTTGACGTTGGTGTTGTTGGACCCCGTGAGGTCCGCGGAGCCGCCCACCATCTCCGGCACCGCCGGCACCAGGGCCTCCAGCGCCTTCTGCCCGGCGATGCGGGTGGCGATCTTCGGGCGCGTCGAAGCGTGGTCGGCGCGCAGGGCGTTCAGGGCGTCGGCCCAGCCCTCGGGCAGCTTGCCGGCCATCGCGCGCTCGAACTCCGCGCGGTCCGGGTGCCTGGCCAGGCGCTTGAGCCAGGAGCGGCGGGCGCCGGCGGAGCGCCGCCCGGCCTCCTCCCAGCGCGCCTTCAGCCCCTCGGGCACGGTGAAGGGCTCGGCGTTCCAGCCCAGGGCCGACTTGGCGGCGGCGATCTCGTCCGCGCCCAGCGGCGCGCCGTGGGAGGAGGCGGTGCCGGCCTTCTTCGGCGCTGCGAAGCCGATGATGGTGCGGCAGGCGATCAGCGTGGGCTTCTTCGACCGCAAGGCCTGGGAGATCGCCCCGGCCAGCTCCCCCTGGTCATGCCCATCCACCCGGCGCACCGCCCAGCCATAGGCCTGGAAGCGCTTCAGCACGTCCTCGCTGAAGGAAAGCGCGGTGTCGCCGTCAATGGAGATGCCGTTGTCGTCCCACAGCACCGTCAGCTTCTCCAGCCGCAGGTGCCCGGCAAGCGCCGCGGCCTCGTGGGAGATGCCTTCCTGCAGGTCGCCATCCGAGGCGATGACCCAGGTGCGGTGGTCCACCAGGGACTTGCCGAAGCGCGCGGCCAGCATGCGCTCGGCCAGCGCCATGCCCACGGCGGTGGAGATGCCCTGGCCCAGCGGGCCGGTGGTGGTCTCGATCGCCGGGTGCTCGCCGAATTCCGGGTGGCCGGCGGCGGGGGAATGCAGCTGGCGGAAGCGGCGCAGCTCCTCCATCCCCATGCCGGCATGGCCGGTGAGGTGCAGCAGCGAGTACAGCAGCATGGAGCCGTGGCCGGCGGAGAGCACGAAGCGGTCGCGGTCCGGCCAGCGGGGGTCGGCGGCGTCGTATTTCAGGAACTTGGACCACAGCACGGTGGCGGCATCGGCCATGCCCATGGGCATGCCGGGGTGGCCGGACTTCGCGGCCTCCACGGCGTCCATCGCCAGGGCGCGGATGGCGTCGGCCATGCGGCGCTCCTCCGTGGCAGGGCGGGCGAGGATGGCGGCCTGCGCGGCCTGGGCGGGGGTGGGCGTCGCCCCGGGGAGGGTATCGGGTTCGGTGGTGGCCAAGGGGTTCCGGCTCCGGCGATGGGCGGGGTTCTAGGCCGGGCCACCGCGCGGGACAAGGCGGCCGGATGCAGGGGGCCACCCCGCACACCGATTCGCGCCGCCCCGCCACGGGAGGCGCAACGCCGCAGGCAAGCGCCGGCCAACCGGCGCGCCCATCCAGGACCAGCGCCACCCGCCACGACAGGCGCAACGCCGCAGGCGAGCGCCGGCCAACGGGAGCCGCCCGCCCAAGACCAGCACCGCCCGCCACGACAGGCGCAACGCCGCAGGCGAGCGCCGGCCAACGGGAGCCGCCCGCCCAGGACACGAACCGCCCACGCAGGATGCGCGCGCACGGCGCGCGCCGGCACCCTTCAGGGTGCCGAAGCCAAGGCGGGCGGATGCCCGCCGCCCGGCGTAGTGCGCGCGC
>JBEQBS010000077.1:0-11243 GCA_041639675.1 Rubritepida sp.
ACCGCCCCGGCCGGCTTGCGCGCGGGCGCGGCCACCCGGACGCGCCGGTCGCTCAGCGACAGCGCGCCGCCGAAGGCCAGCACCAGCGTGCCGTACCACAGGAAGGGCGCCAGGAAGTTCCAGTGCAGGCGCAGCACCGCCTCGCGCACGCCGGTCTGCGGGTTGTCGCGCTCCTCGCCGATCACGGCGTAGAGGTCGCTGATGCCATCCGTGCGGATGGCGGTTTCCGTCGTCGTGGTGCGCCCGGTGGGGAAGAAGCGGCGCGAGGGCTCCATCACATGCACCACGCGCCCGTCCCGCAGCACGGTGATGGTGGCCTTGCGGGCGGAATAGTTCGGCCCGGCGAAGTCGCGCACGCCCTCCAGCCGCCACTCGTAGCCGGCGAAGACGGTGGATTGGCCAGGGGTGAGGGCCACCAGCTTTTCCGTCGCGAGCCCCATGCCGGAGATGCCCAGCGCCAGCACGCCGATGCCGGCATGGGCGATGGCCGCCCCCCAGGCGGCGCGGGGCAGGTGGCGCGCCCGGTGCCACATCACGCGCGGCGCGGCGCGGCCCCAGCCGGCGCGGTCGAGGATGTCGGTCGCGGCCCCCATGATGGTCCAGGCGGCCAGGGCGAAGCCCACCGCCGGCAGCACCCGCACGCCCGAGAGGTAGAGCGCCAGCAGGAAGGCCCCCAGCGCGGCGAGCGCGGCCAGCCACAGCCGTTGCAGCACCGGCCACAGCGAGGCGCGCTTCCAGGCCAGCAGCGGCCCGGCCGCCATCGCCACCACGAGGGGAACCGCCAGCGGGAAGGTGGCCAGGTTGAAGAAGGGCGGCCCGACGGAGATCATCTGCCCCGAGAGCAGGTCCAGGAACAGCGGATACAGCGTGCCGACGAAGACCACCGCGGTGATGGAGCACAGCAGCAGGTTGTTCAGCACGATGCCCCCTTCGCGCGAGATCGGCGCGAAGATGCCGGCCGCCGCCAGCGACGGCGCCCGCCACGCGAAGAGCGCGAGCGAACCCGCCACATAGACCCCCAGCAGCCCCAGGATGAACACGCCCCGCGCCGGGTCCGAGGCGAAGGCATGCACCGAGTTCAGCACGCCCGAGCGCACCAGGAAGGTGCCCAGCAGGGACAGCGCGAAGGCCAGCAGCGCCAGCAGCACGGTCCAGGTCTTCAGCGCCTCGCGCTTCTCCACCACCACCGCCGAATGCAGCAGGGCGGCGCCGGCCAGCCAGGGCAGCAGCGAGGCGTTCTCCACCGGGTCCCAGAACCAGTAGCCGCCCCAGCCCAGCTCGTAATAGGCCCACCAGGAACCGACGCCGATGCCCAGCGTCAGGAAGGACCACGCGGCGAGCGACCAGGGCCGCACCCAGCGCCCCCAGGCGGCATCCACCCGGCCCTCGATCAGCGCCGCCACGGCGAAGGCGAAGGTGACGGCATAGCCGACATAGCCGAGGTAGAGCAGCGGCGGATGGATGGCGAGGCCGATATCCTGGAGCAGCGGGTTCAGCCCCTGCCCGTCCGGCGGCGGCGGCCAGACGCGCTCGAAGGGGTTGGAGGTGGCGAGGATGAAGAGCAGGAAGCCCAGGCTCACCAGCCCCAGCACGGCGATGACGCGCGCCTTCAGCGCCGAGGGCAGGTCCCGCCCGAAGCCGGCCACGGCGAAGGAGCAGGCGGCCAGCACCATGACCCAGAGGATCATGGACCCCTCATGGTTGCCCCAGGTGCCGGTGATCTTGAACAGCATCGGCTTGGCCGAGTGGCTGTTGGCGACCACGTTCGCCACCGTGGTGTCGTTCACCGCATAGGACCACATCAGCGCGGCGAAGGCGGCGGCGATGGCGAGGAACTGCGCCACCGCCAGCGGCGGGGCGGCGGCCATCAGCCGCGCGTCGCGCCGCTGCGCGCCCCAGAGCGGCAGCACCGATTGCGCCACCGACAGCACCAGCGCGAGGATCAGCGCGAAATGGCCGAGCTCGGGGATCATGCGGATGGCCCTCCGTGCAGCATGGCGAGGGCGGGTGGCGCCGCCATCCGCATGATGCCTTGCCGTGCCCTCAGGCGCCGGGCGCGGCCATCCGGCCGCTTGGCATGCGCCGCGCCACCGGTGCGCGGATGGGAAACCCGGTTGGGCGGCGGGCCGCGCCGTGCACGGCCATCATCAGGGCTCGCGGGCTTCACGACCGGGGCCTCGCCGTGTTCCATTCCGCCGCCGGCGGCGGGGCGCCCTGGGCCGGGTTCCAGTGGCCGGCGCGCTTCAGCGCATCCGCCACCTCGGGCGGCATGTAGGTCTCGTCGTGGCGCGCCAGCACCTCGCGGGCGCGGAAGATGCCGTCAGGGCCCAACACGCCCTGCGTCACCACGCCCTGCCCTTCGCGGAACAGGTCCGGCAGGACGCCGGTGAAGACCACGGGGATGCGGTTGGCGCCGTCCGTCACCGCGAAGCGGATGGCGGGGCGGCCGGCGTATTCGCCGCCGCGCTCCACGCTGCCGGATTCCACCAGGCCCCCGAGGCGGAAGGCGCGGCCCTGCGGCGGCGCCTCGGCGATGATGTCGCTGGGCGAGCGGAAGAACACCAGGTTGTCCTGGAAGGCGGTCAGCGTCAGCGCCGTGGCGCTGCCCAGGCCCAGGGCGCAGAGGAGGAGGATGTAGAGGCGGCGCTTCTTGCGGGTCACGACAGGCGCTCCAGCGCGCGCTTCGCGGCGCGGTGGCGGGCCAGCGCCGCCCAGGCGAGGCCGGCGAAGACGGCGAGCGAGACGCCCCAGGAGAGGGACACGTGCAGCCAGTGAACGCTCATCCCATCCTCCGCGCCGCGGCCATCTGGCGGGTCCGCAGCTGCCGTTCCATCACCGCCGCCCGCGTGCCGGCCAGCACCAGCGCCGCGAAGGCCAGCGAGAAGCCGATGCTGCACACCAGCAGCGGATACAGCATGTCCACATGCATGCCCGGCGCATCCAGCCGCGTCACGCTGGCCGGCTGGTGCAGCGTGTTCCACCAGTCCACCGAGAACTTCACCACCGGCAGGTTCACCACCCCCACCAGCGCCAGGATGGCGCCCATGCGCGCCCCCCGCTCGGGGTCGTCGAAGGCGCGCACCAGGGCGGCATGGCCCAGCCACAGGAAGAACAGCACCAGCACGGAGGTCAGCCGCGCATCCCACACCCACCAGGTGCCCCACATCGGCTTGCCCCACAGGCTGCCCGTCAGCAGGCACAGGGCGGTGACGGCCGCGCCCACCGGCGACAGCTCCCGCGCCGCCAGGTCCGCCAGCGGATGCCGCCAGACCAGCGACATGACGGACAGCAGGGCGAGGCCGAGGTAGCCGCCCATGGCCAGCCAGGCCATCGGCACATGCACGAACATGATGCGCACCGTCTCGCCCTGCTGCCAGTCGGGCGGGGCCCACAGCAGCGCCCAGGCGGTGCCCAGCGCCAGCACCGCCAGGGCGGCGGCGGCCAGCCAGGGCAGCAGCGCATCCGTCAGCCGCAGGAAGCGGCCGGGATTGGCGAAGCGGTGCAGCCGGCCGGGGGCGCGCGGAAGGGCGGGGGTGGTGTCCACAGCCGTATATTAGGGATTATGGTGGATGAAATGAAGCACTTGCCCGCCCGCGCAACGGGTGGGCCGCCATGCCGGGGAGTCGGGGATGAGCTTGCGCCGAATCAAGGCGGAACCGCGCTGATGCGCTTCTTCCTGCTGAAGAGCGAGCCGGACGTCTTCTCCTGGGCCATGCAGCGGCGCAACGGCGTCGAGCCCTGGACCGGCGTGCGCAACGCCCAGGCCGCCGCCGTGCTGCGCGGCATGGAGATCGGCGACCAGGCCTTCTTCTACCATTCCAACATCGGCCGCGAGGTGGTGGGCATCGTCGAGGTGGTGCGCACCGCCTACCCGGACCCCACGGCGGAGGATGGGCGCTGGGTCTGCGTGGACGTGCGCGCGCGCGAGGAGCTGCCCCGCCCGGTGACGCTGGCCGCCATCAAGGCGGAGCCGCGGCTGGAGGGCATCGGGCTGGTGCGGCAGTCGCGCCTCTCCTGCATGGAGGTTTCGCCCGCGCATTGGGTGGTGATCCGGGAGATGGGTGGGCTGGCGGCATGAGCCGGGTGCTGTGCCGGCTGGAGGACATCCCGGATGGCGAGGCCAGGGGCTTCCCGCCCGAGCCCGGCTCCTTCGTCGGGCTCTTCGCGGTGCGGCGGGGCGGGCGCGTCTTCGCCTATGTCAATGCCTGCCCGCATGTCGGCCTGCCGCTGGACCCGGTGCCCGACCGCTTCCTGGACCGGAAGAAGGAGGTGATCGTCTGCGCCGCCCATGGCGCGCGCTTCCGGGTGGAGGATGGCGAATGCACCGCCGGGCCGTGCATCGGCGATGCGCTGGAGGCGGTGCCGGTGGAGGTGGTGGAGGGGGAGGTGCGGCTGGTTTTGCCTTGATGTTCTTGTAATGTTCCAGTATGCCATCCTGGAAAGGATAATGAGCAACGGCCAGCATTGGAATGTCGAAGAAGGATTTGGTCCAGGCGTCGCGCGACCCGCGCGGCTGGGACGGCGCGCACCCGGAACGGGAGGCTTATGGCGCCTGGGTGGGTGAGACGTGGAGGGCACTGGACGAAGCCGGCGCGTTGGATGGCGACGGCACCACCGTGGTGCAGGTGAAGGGCTATCACCGCACCCGCAACGGCAGGCGCGAATGGGTCGGCCCCTACGAGCAGACGCGCAAGGCGGCGGAGGCGGGGAACGACAACGCCGCGCTGGTCGAGGTGCGTGGCGAAGAGCCGGCGAGTGCCGCCTTGCCGCCGGTGGCGGGCGCGGCGTCGCAGACGCAGGTCGCAACGATTTTCATTGGGGGCGGCGGCGACGGCAAGTCGCAGATCGTTTCCAATTTCGTGACGAACACAAGCCAGACGGGATTTCGGCAACGATTCTCAAGCATATCCACAGAATATTTCTCTTGGGACCAACAAGCAGACATTGAGAGATATATACGCGGCCTCCGCGCCCAGAATCCAAGCGTCCAAATTCACCTCGTAGGACACAGCTATGGTGGTGATACGGCTGCGCAGATTGCTGCAAGCATGGCTGGCCGCGGCCAAAAGATTGGCGGTTATATACGTGCTTGACCTAGCCGGTTCGGTGCCCTAGATAGGGTGCATGGCCGAGTTCCGCACCCTTGTTGACCTCTTCGACGCCATTCCGGACGAGGATGCGGCCATCGCGCACTTCACCTCCATCCGCTGGCGCTCGGGGGCCTTCTGCCCGCATTGCGGCGGGAGCAAGGTGTACACCTTCGCGGACCGGAAGACGCACAAGTGCGCCGCCAAGGGCTGTGCCGCGCGCTTCTCCATCAAGGTCGGCACCATCTTTGAGGACAGCAAGGTTCCGCTCCGCAAGTGGCTGGCGGCGATCTGGCTGCTGACCTCGCACAAGAAGGGCGTGGCCTCCACCACGCTTGCGCGCGACATTGGCGTCACGCAGAAGACCGCGTGGTTCATGCTGCACCGACTGCGCGAGGCCGCGACCACCAAGAGCTTCAACGCCCCTTTGGAGGGCGTGGTGGAAGCTGACGAGACGTTCGTCGGCGGCAAGGAGAAGAACAAGCACGCGAGCAAGCGCACTGGGGACACCAAGGGCGGCAAGGGCAAGGCCGTGGTGATGGGCGTCGTGGAGCGGGGCGGCGAGGTCCGTGCCGCCGTGGTGCCGGACCGCAAGGCGGCGACGGTGCAGGGCTTCGTGGCGGCGAACGTCGCTGCGGGTGCCACGCTCATGACGGACGAGTTCACCGGCTTCGCGGGGATGGAGCGGCGCTACACGCACCACACGGTCAACCACGCCAAGGGCGAGTATGTGCGCCACTTCACGCTGCACACGAACACGATTGAGGGGGTGTGGTCCCTGCTCAAGCGCCAGATCATCGGCATCCACCACTTCGTCACGGCGAAGCACCTGAACCGCTACGTGGCGGAGGCGGCGTGGCGCTACAACCGTCGCGCCACGGGCGAGGGCGTCCGCGTTGATGCCCTGATCGCCGCCTCGCATGGGCGGCGGCTCACCTATAAGGCGCTGATCGCATGATGGACGAACGCAAGCGAAAGCCGCCTCCCTCGCTGGAAATGGGCTTTGACGAGGCTCTTGCGCGCTTCGCGCAGACCAAGCCGGAAGAGATCGCCGACACCTATGAGCGGGTGAGGCGCGACGAAGAGGAAGTGGACAGGTATGTCGCAGAGCGAGAGCGCAGCATCGGGCGAGGCGTCCGCCGAGCAGCGAGACGTTTCCGTCCTTGATATCCTCTACTGCGACAACCGCCGCATAGGTGCCTTCCTCTCTCAGTTCGATGAGTTAGGCGTCCCCACTCGCGTAAGCGTCTCTGAGAGTGTTCAGAAGGCACGAGGGCGCGCCTTCAAGTTCGCGGTTGGCGGCGGCATTCCCGGTGTTGGGAACGCCAACCTCAACGTCGAGCGCGGACCCGCGACGATGGGGGCCGCCGAGAGCGAAAGTCGCGAATATGATCCACTCTGGGCGAATGCCTTGGCGTTGCTCGACTACCTCGAAACTAACGAGCTGATTGCCCGCAACCTCCAGCACGCGCGGATAGGTCAGTTCATTCAGGTTGGTGGCCCCTTGGCCGTCATGGACCTCACCCTCTTCAAAGGCATCTGGTCCATGCCCGCCATGCGCGCTGCGGTGATGGCTGGGCAGCAAATGGCAGAAGCACAGCAAGGCTCGCACGCGCCCGGCCTCAATCGCCAGCAGCGACGCGCGGACCAACGCCGCCCTTCCGTAGCTGACCCGGCCAAGGATCAGGCAGCAACCCTGATTGATGGTGTGCTGTCACTCGTTGGGATGCTTCCGCACGCCATTCAGGTGCGGATGGCTGCTGACGATGGAAGCGGCGCCGTGGTGTGGGCCTCACTTCAAGATAGCAACATGGTCGTTTCGGCTGCTGACCTCGTGCTCAAGCACGGGGTAGCGGTTGCCGGTGAGTGGCGCATGGTCGGCATCCTTGACGCCCTTCCGGACGAAGACCCTTCCGGCCAGATGACGCAGAGCGGCGTTGACGGACTGGTGCGCTCAATGACGGTCGGCGACGGTGCATTTGGTCAAATGATGCTTCAGATGATGCCGCACCTTCGGCCGATGATGGGGCGTCCCTTTCAGGCGCACGGCATGACACCGCTTATCATCTACCGCCTCATCTCAACCTAGGTCACACACGTATATAGGCACCAAAAGATTGACTTGCTGGTGACAATTGACCCGGTTGGACGAGGAACCTCCTGGGACTTCTTCAGCCGGGTAAGGGACGGGTCGAGTCGTTGGATCAACGTGAACGCGACTGGCGGCGGTTCGCTTGACTGGTCCAACATCGTGGCAGGCGTGGGATCGTCCTATGATTACGGTCCGATGGGACATGCAGACGCGTTCCTCAACGCACCAGTGCCGCATCGAGACTTCCGCTCGATGATGAGCAGCAGGCTAGCCGATGGGCGTTCCATCGAAGATGTGGTGGCAGGGCGATGAAGCGCCGCGCACGCGTGATCGTGGCTGCGCTATGCGGTGCATTCTTTGCCGGAGGCTGCACGCTCGTCGGTGCCCAGGCCCCTGCGCTTGATGACCTGCACGTTGAGCGTCTCGTGGTCGAACCGGCAGGCGCTCCTCCCCCCGCCGGTGTGCTGTTGCGGGATGTGGTGCTCTTGCGTGTCACGGTCGCGACGCGGCGCGATCTGGCCGAATACGAGACGCGTTCCGGGAGCACTCTCTTCATCGAAAGCGTGCCGTGCCATGCGGGTGATGCCCGGCAGACCGGAATCGGAGGGTTTTGGACGCTGGACGGACTCGCCGTGCAGGATTCCTTCACCGGCGCACGCGCGCCATCCCGAGGGCCTGACGCGGATGGGCGCCGCCGCTACTTCATCGTTTTCCGCGTCACCGCGCCCGAACGGCGTGGCCTGGCCAGGAGCGACCGCCAGGACATCATCCAGGCCCATGACCTCCGCACGCAGCCCTACGACCTCTGCTTCCGCGTGGAGGGCGGCAACATGATGTTCGCCCACCGCTCCCGCACCTACCGCATCCCCTATGCGCGGGTCGCCGAGGCGCTGGCGCGCGCGGGGCTGCCGCATGTGAGGCCACCGGGATGATGCGCGTATCGTTGTCGCTCCATCGCAAGCGAGGTCGCCGGGCGATGATCGCCAGGATGATGACGGCGGCGTTGATGGTGGTGCCACTGGCCGGTTGCACCGCGCTGCACCTGGCTGCCCGCCCCTCGACGGCTTGCGCATCGAGGCTCTTGAGATCGGCCCTGACCTGTCCTCCTGGCCCGCCCGGTCCGGGCGCGTGCCCGAGGACGTGCTGCGCGTGCGCGTGTCCTCACCCCGCGATGTGACGGACTACGCGCGCCGCTTCGGCAGCACCATCTGGATCCAGTCCGATCCCTGTCAGGCCGGTGACGGACGGGGTGCCATGATGAACGCCATCATCGCCGCCGATGGTGCGGAGGTGGAGGGATATGCTGGCGCCTCGCTGCCGCGGCAGCCGCAGGGGGCAGATGGGCTGTGGCGCTACACGCTGCAGGTCGCGGTGAGCGACAGGGCGAGGTCCAGCATCCCCGTCAACGGCCGCCAAGACGCCGGCGCCTCACATGACCTGCGCACGCAGCCCTCCGACCTCTGCTTCAGCGTGTCGGGGGGGAACATGCTTGGCACCCACCGCTCCCGCACCTACCGCATCCCCTATGCGCGCATCGCCGAGGCGTTGGCGCGCGTGGGGCTGCCGCACGCCGCCATCCCCGGCGCTACCGCCCCTGCGCCATGAGGCCCAGGAAGTTCGCCTGGGTGTCCTCGGCGATGCGGAACCACTGCGTCAGGTCCAGCCGCGCCTTGTCCCATTCGGCATGGATGCGCGGAAGCGGGCATTGCCGCCGCCGATCTCCGCATACAGCTCCTGCGCGGAGCGGTAGCACGCGGAAAGGATGTCGCGGTTGAACACCCGCAGCTGCGTGCCGGCCGCCACCAGGCGGCGCAGCGCCTGCGGGTTCAGGTGGTCGTAGCGCGCCATCATCCAGTGCCAGCCCTCGGTGCAGGCGGCCTCCAGGATGGCCTTGTAGTGCGCGGGCAGCGCCTCCCACGCCGCGGGGTGGATCATCAGGTCAATGGAGGGCGCGTATTCCCACCAGCCGGGCGCGTAGTAGAAGCGCGCCACCCGGTTGAAGCCCAGCTTCTCGTCGTCATGCGGGCCCACCCATTCGGCGGCGTCAATCACCCCGCGCTCCAGCGCCGGGTACACGTCGGTGCCGGGGATCTGCTGCGCGATGACGCCCAGCTTCTGCAGCACCGCCCCGCCATGCCCGGCGATGCGGAACTTCAGCCCGTTGAGGTCGCTGACCGCGTTCACCTCGCGCCGGAACCAGCCGCCCATCTGCGCGCCGGTGTTGCCGGCCGGGATGGCGATGACGCCTTGGTCCCGATAGACCTCGGCCAGGATCTGCCGCCCGCCGCCCTCGCTCAGCCAGGACCACAATTGGCGCGACGACATGCCGAAGGGCAGGCAGGTGGCGATGCTCAGCGCCGGGTCCTTGCCGAGGTAGTAGTAGGCGGAGGTGTAGCCGCATTCCACCGTGCCGGCACCCACGCCATCCATCACCGCCAGGGCCGGCATCACCTCGCCGGGGCCGAAGGGGGTGATGGTGAAGGCGCCGTCCGTCATCTCGCTCACCCGGCGGCAGATGCGCTCCTGCGTGCCGTAGAGCGTGTCCAGGCTCTTGGGGAAGCTGCCCGGCATGCGCCAGCGGATGCGCGTCTGGGCATGGGTGATGGCGGGCGCGGCGAGGGCGGCCGCAACGGCGCCCCCGGCCAGCAGATTGCGGCGTTCCATGATGACGTTGCCTTCCCAGTGTTTCGTTGGAAGGGATGCTGCCCCCGCGCCGCGCGCCGGCGCAAGCGCCTTCAGGCCGGCACCACCCGCAGGATGCGCCCGCGCGCCTCGTCGGTGAGGATCAGCATGGCGCCATCCGGCGCGAAGACCACGTGGCGCATCCGCACCTTGCCCCAGAACAGGCGCTCCTCCTCGCCCGGCGCGTCGCCCTGCATGGGCAGGCGCACCAGGCCGGGGGGCGACTGGCAGGCCAGGAACAGGTCGCCGCGCCAGAAGCCGCCCGGCGGCGCGAAGGCGATGCCCGAGGGGCTGATGGACGGCTCCCAATGCCGCACCGCCGCCTCGAAGCCCGGCACGGCGGGCTGGGCGCCGCGGATGGCGCGGCCGGAATACTCGCGCCCCGTGGTGGCCAGCGGCCAGCCGTAGTTGCGGCCGGGGCGGATCAGGTTCAGCTCGTCGCCGCCCAGCGGGCCGAACTCGGCGCTCCACAGCGTGCCGGTGGCGGGGTGGAAGGCGATGCCCTGCGGGTTGCGGTGGCCGTAGCTCCAGATCTCGCCCCGCGCATCGGCGCGGCCGGCGAAGGGGTTGTCGCGCGGGATCTCGCCCCCCGCGGTCAGGCGGATGATCTTGCCCGCCAGGTCGTCCAGCCGCTGGGCGCGCATCCGGTCCTCGTTGCGCTCGCCGGTGCACAGGAAGATGTGCGCGCCATCGGGCGAGAGGCACATGCGCCCGCCATAATGCAGCCGGCCGCGCGCCTGGGCCGGGGTGGCGTCCAGCACCGGCCGCACCGCCTCCAGCCCCGCGCGGCCCAGCCGGGCGCGCCACAGCCGCGTCACCGCGCCCCCCTCCAGCAACGTGGCGGAGGACAGGAAGACCGTGCCATCGGGGTGCAGAACCACGTCCAGCAGCCCGCCCTGCCCTTCGGCCAGCACCGGCGGCACGCCAGGCAGCGGGGCCGACACCGCGCCATCCGGCGCCACCAGCCGCAGCCGGCCGGGGCGTTCCGTCACCAGCAGGCGCCCATCGGGCAGGAAGGCGGCGCCCCAGGGGTGTTCCAGCCCCGTCGCCCAGTCCGTCACGCGCACCGGGCCGCGGCCGGTGGGCACCACATCCGCCTGCGCGCGCGCCAGGACGGGCAGGGCGAGCAGGGGCAGGGTGCGGCGCGCGATCATGCCGGGGGATATGGGCGTTTCGTTGCCGCCTGCGAGGTTCCGACGCCCATCACCAGACCGGCCCACCCACCCCCGCACATTCTTCCGGCGCGAGGTTCCGGCCTGGGGCGCCTTCCGGCATAACCGCCCCATGCCCGGGAAGCCCGCGTGACGGAGGTGCCGCCCCTCCTCGCCCGCCCGCGCCGCGGCACCCCGCGCGCGCGGCGCGAGCCGCTGCCCCCGGCCTGG
>JBEQBS010000078.1:0-11058 GCA_041639675.1 Rubritepida sp.
AGGGCGCGATGGCGCGTACCCGCACCGTGCAGCCGGCCGGCGTGCGCGGATGCGCGAATTCCTCCAGCATCGGCACCCAGCCGGCGCCGCCGGTCAGCAGCGACACCACCGGCCCCCGCGCGAAGCCCTGCCGGATGGACGAATCCGCCAGCCCCAGCACCGGCACGCCGAACACCTCCCGCGCCGCCTCCAGCCCCGGGTCGCCGAAGCAGGCGATGATGGCCGCGTCATACCCCCCGCCCGGCAGGTGCTCCGCCAGCGCGTCCAGCACCGCATGCGCGGCGATGGCGCTGGCCGCGCGCGTGCTGATGTAGCGTGCCCCGAAGCGCGCCGTGGCCCCCACCACCGCATGCCCGCACATCCCCCGCGCGGCCTCCACCAGCCGGTCGGTGATGGCGGCATCCGTGTTGCCGTTGAGGAGGAGAAGCTTCATCGCGCGCCAGTCATGCCCGCCGCTTGGGCAAAGGCAAGCCTGCCGAAGATGAATCGCCGATCACGCCGTGCTTGCGGAACGGCCATGTTCCGCCCTCCTATGGCGCGCCTTCTGGGAGAGTGAGGAAGAATATGCGCCTGCGTCACATGCTCATGGCAGCACTCCTGCCCGCCGCCCTGTTCGCCGCCCAGCCCGCGGCGGCCCAGGGCACCATCCGCATCGGCATGACCGCGGCCGACATCCCGCTGACGCATGGCCAGCCCGACCAGGGCTTCGAGGGCAACCGCTTCACCGGCATCCCCCTCTATGACGCGCTGACCGCCTGGGACCTGTCCCGCGCCGACCGCCCCTCCACCCTCCAGCCCGGCCTGGCCCTGAGCTGGGAGAGCGACGCGAACGACCGCACGCGCTGGATCTTCCGCCTGCGCCCGGGCGTTTCCTTCCATGACGGCAGCCCCTTCAACGCCGATGCGGTGGTCTGGAACGTCCGCAAGGTGCTGGATCGCGAGGCCGGGCATTTCGACCCCCGGCAGGTCGGCGTCACCGCCAGCCGCATGCCCACGCTGCGCCGCGCCGAGAAGATTGACGACATGACCGTCGCGCTCTTCACCTCCGAGCCGGACAGCCTGCTGCCGATCAACCTCACCAACCTGTTCATGGCGAGCCCCGCGCATTGGGACCGCCTGCGCGCCCAGCACCCCACCGCCGAGGCGACGTGGAACGCCTTCGCCGCCACGCCCAGCGGCACCGGCCCGTTCCGGCTGACGCGCTTCGTCCCGCGCGAGCGCGCGGAGATGACCCGCAACGACGCCTATTGGGGCGAGAAGGCGCGCGCCGAGCGCATCGTGCTGCTGCCCATCCCCGAGGCCAATGCCCGCACCGCCGCGCTGCTGAGCGGCCAGGTGGACTGGATCGAGGCGCCCTCGCCCGACGCCGTGCCGCAGCTGCGCGCGCGGCAGATGCAGATCGCCACCAACCCGCAGCCGCATGTCTGGCCGTGGCAGCCCTGCTTCCTGCCGTCCTCGCCGCTGGCGGACGTGCGGGTGCGCCGCGCGTTGAACCTGGCCATTGACCGCGAGGGGCTTCGCACCCTGCTGGGCGGCATGATGCAGCCCGCCGTGGGCACGGTGCCGCCGGGCCACCCGTGGTGGGGCAACCCCTCCTTCAACATCCGCACCGACAAGGCCGAGGCGCGCCGCCTGCTGGCCGAGGCCGGGTTCAGCCCGCAGCGCCCGGTGACGATCAAGGTGCAGATCAGCGCGTCGGGCTCCGGCCAGATGCAGCCGCTGCCGATGAACGAGTTCATCCAGCAGGACCTGCGCTCGGTCGGCATCAACATCGAGTTCGACGTGATCGAGTGGAACGCGCTGTTCACCAACTGGCGCAACGGCTGCGGCCACGCCAGCGCGCGCGGCGCGCACGCCATCAACGTGAGCTTCGCGGCGATGGACCCCTTCTTCGCCATGGTCCGCTTCTGGGACAGCAAGATGGCCGCCCCCGTCTCCAACAACTGGGGCATGTTCAACGACCCGCGCTTCGACCAGCTGGTGGCGCAGGCGCGCAACGCCTTCGACCCCGCCGAGCGCGACGCCGCCCTGGGCCGCCTGCACGCCGCCGGCGTGGACGAGGCGCTGTTCATCTGGATCGCGCATGACGTGGGCCCGCGCGCGATGAGCCCGCGCGTGCGCGGCCATGTGCAGCCGCAGAGCTGGTTCGTGGACCTGCGGCTGCCGTTTATTCAGTGATCCCCACGGCAGTTTTTCCCGTGCGCTGCGCTTCGGGAAAAACCGCCGCGGGGGCCCCGGACACCCCACGAAACCGCTTCGCAGTTTCGCGGGGGCCCCGATCCGCCCGGCCTTGAATGGGCGGCTCATCCTGCCGCGGCAAAGCCGCAGCAGAGCCCCGCAGGGGGCCAGTCGGCAAGGCGCGCTGCGCCATGGTGAGGTGCGATGCTGCTGTATCTGATGAAACGGGTGCTCTATGCGGTGCCGATCGCGCTGGCGGTCGGCTTCGTGTGCTTCATGCTGGTGCAGATCGCGCCGGGCGACCCCATCAACGCCATCGTCCCGCCCGATGCGCCGCAGGAGGTGGTGGAGCAGGTGCGCGCCGATTACGGCCTGGACAAGCCGCTGCCGGTGCAGTTCGCGCTGTGGCTGTCCAAGGTGGTGCAGGGCGACCTCGGCCGTTCGCTCGCCACCGGGCGGCCGGTCTGGGGGGACCTGTCCTCGGCCATCGGCAACACGCTGACGCTGGCGCTGGCGGCCTCGCTGCTGGGCTTCATCCTGGGCTGCGTGCTGGGCGGGCTGGCGGGCACCTTCAAGGGCTCGCTGCTCGACCGCGTGGCGACGACCTTCGCGGTGGCCGGCGTCTCGGTGCCGCATTACTGGCTGGGCATGGTGCTGGTGGTGGTCTTCGCCGTGCAGCTGCCCTGGCTGCCGGCCATGGGCGCCGGGCCCGGCGGCTCCTCGGACTGGGCATGGGACTGGGCGCACATGCAGCACCTGGTGCTGCCGGCCGTCACGCTTTCGGTCATCCCGATGGGCATCGTCACGCGCACGGTCCGCGGCATCATCGCCGAGATCATGAACCAGGAATTCGTCACCGCGCTGCGCGGCAAGGGGCTGACGCGCTTCAGCATCTTCCTGCACGTGGTGAAGAACGCCGCCCCCACCGCGCTGGCCGTCATGGGCCTGCAGCTGGGCTACCTGATGGGCGGCTCCATCCTGGTGGAAACGGTGTTCTCCTGGCCCGGGACGGGGCTGCTGCTGAACAGCGCCATCTTCCAGCGCGACCTGCCGGTGCTGCAGGGCACCATCCTGGTGCTGGCGATGTTCTTCGTGGCGCTGAACCTGCTGGTGGACCTGGTGCAGACCGCGCTGGACCCGCGGATCAAGCGCGCATGACGCCGCCGGCCCGCCCCCCTTCCCCCGCCACGAGCCGCCTCCCAGGGCCACCCGCATGAGCATCACCGCACCCACCGCCGCGGCGGCCGAACTCGCCATCCAGGCCGCCCAGGCATCCGCGCGTTCCGAGGGCTACTGGGCCGGGGTGTGGAAGCGCCTGCGGCGCGACCGCGTCACCATCGCCTGCGCCGCCATCCTGCTGCTGATGCTGCTGGTGATCGTCTTCGCGCCCCTCGTGGCCCCGCACGACCCCTTCCAGGGCAGCATGCTGCGCCGCCTGCGCCCGCTGGGCACCGACAACCACCCGCTGGGCACCGACGAGCTGGGCCGCGACATGCTCACCCGCCTCATCCATGGCGGGCGGCTGAGCTGGTTCATGGGCATCGTGCCGGTGGCGCTGGCCTTCGTCATCGGCACGGTGCTGGGCGTGCTGGCGGGCTTCGCCGGCGGGCGCACCAACATGCTCATCATGCGGGTGACGGACGTGTTCTACGCCTTCCCCTCCGTGCTGCTGGCGGTCGCCATCTCCGGCGCGCTGGGGGCGGGCATCATGAATGCCATCCTCGCGCTCACGCTGGTCTTCGTGCCGCAGATCATCCGCGTGGCCGAAAGCGTGACCACCGGCGTGCGCAACCTGGACTTCGTGGATGCCGCGCGGGCCTCCGGCGCCTCCGCCTTCACCATCGTGCGGGTGCATGTGCTGGGCAACGTGCTGGGGCCGATCTTCGTCTATGCCACCAGCCTCATCAGCGTGTGCATGATCCTCGCCTCGGGGCTCAGCTTCCTCGGCCTGGGCACGCGCCCGCCGGAGCCCGAATGGGGGCTGATGCTGAACACGCTGCGCACGGCGATCTACGTGCAGCCCTGGGTGGCGGTGCTGCCGGGGGCCTGCATCTTCGTCACCTCCATCTGCTTCAACCTCGTCAGCGACGGGCTGCGCGCGGCGATGGACGTGAAGGGGTGAGTGGAGCGGGCGATGGGAATCGAACCCACGACATTCAGCTTGGGAAGCTGACGTTCTACCTCTGAACTACGCCCGCACCTGGGAGGGGAGCATAACCGCTCCCCGCCTCGCGCTCAACCCCGCCGGAGGTTCCACAGCATCGGGCTGGGCGCCTGCAGCACGCCCAACAGATCCGCCCGGAAGGCCGTGCGCAGGCGGAACAGCCCGGTGGGGGCGATGGGCACGCTGCCCCACGCCTTCTCCTGCAACCGCCGCATCGCGCCGGCCTGCGCTTCCGCGTCGGCGGCCTCCAGCCAGGCGCTCACTTCGGCCTCCACCGCCGGGTCCTCGGGCCAGCCGGGCCAGGCCTGGGCGCCGTTCATGCGGATGACGAAGGACACCGCCGGGTTGGCGATGGTGGCCGCCGGGGCGTTGGTGTTGTGCAGGTGCCAGCCGCCCTGCGACGGCGGGTTGCGGTTGGCGCGGCGGGCCAGGATCGTCGCCCAGTCGCTTTCCACCACCTGCATGTTCAGGCCGATGGCGCGCATCGCCGCCACCGTCACGCGGCCCTGCTGCGTCACCGCCGGGAAGTCGCTGGGGTTGATGTGGATGATGGGCTCGCCGGCATAGCCCGCCTCGCGCAGCGCGGCGCGCGCGCGCTCCTGCGCCGCGGCGCCGCGCGGGGCGGCGGGGAACTCCATGGCGCCGGGCAGGCCGCAGGGGAACATGGAATGGCATTCCTGCCAGTCCCCGGGCAGGGCCACCGCCTGCATGAAGTCTCCTTGCGCCAGCATGTCGCGGATGGCGCGGCGCACGGCCACGTCATTGAAGGGCGGGTGCAGGTGGTTGAAGCGCAGGAAGCCCAGGAAGCCGTTGGGGTCGTAGACCTGGGTGCGGATGTTGCGGTCGCGCGCCAGCACCGGCACCAGGTCGGGCAGGGGGTATTCCACCCAGTCCACCTCGCCGGTGCGCAGCGCCGCGGCCGCCGTGCCGCCATCGGGGATCCAGGTCAGCTCCAGCCGGTCGAAATGCACGCGCTTGCCGCCGGTCATCGCCTCGGCGGGCTCCTCGCGCGGGACATACTGCTCGTTGCGGGCATAGGCGGCGCGCGAGCCCTGGACGTACTCGCCCGGCAGGAAGCGCCAGGGGCCGGAGCCGATCATGGCGTCCACCCCCAGCGGCCGGTCGGCCGGCAGGCTGGCGAAGCGCTCGGGCATCATGAAGCAGGGGGAGGAACCGGGCTTGGCCAGCGCATCGGCCAGTGCCGGGAAGGGGCGGCGCAGGCGGAAGCGGATGGTGGCGTCGTCCGGCGCGTCCAGCGCCTCCACCGCGCGCATCAGCGCCAGGCCGAAATTGTCGCGGCTGGCCCAGCGGCGGATGCTGGCCACGCAGTCGCGCCCGCGCACCGGCTCGCCATCATGGAAGCGCAGCCCCTCGCGCAGGGTGATGCGCCATTCCAGCCCATCGGCGCTGACCACGTGGCCCTGCGCCATCTGCGGCAGCGGGCGCATCCGCCGGTCGGCGCCGTACAGCGTGTCCCACACGCAGAAGCCGTGGGTGGTGATGATGGTGGAGGGGTTGAAGACCGGGTCCAGCACCGCCAGCGCCGCCTGCGGCATGAAGCGCAGGGTGCGGGCGCGGGCATTCTGCGCCCCCGCGGCGAGCGGCAGCGCCAGCGGCGCGGCGAGCAGGTGGCGGCGGTCGAACATGGTCCCTCCCAAACGGCGTGTCGGAGGGCGGGCGCAGGGGCGCCCGGACGCGCTTCCCTCCGCCGGCATGATCCGGATCAGGTTCCAGGGTCGCGGGGCTGGCCCCCGCCTCTCAGCGCCGCCCTGGTCATCCAGGCGGGCGCACCCCCACGCATCTGCCGCCCAGATGGGCCAAGGGCGCCATCCGTGCAAGCCCGGGTTTGACAGGCCACGCCGCCGCGTGTCCGCTGGCCGGCAACGAGGGGAGAGGCACGGATGGCGGAAAAGCCGTTTGAGGGCGTGGGCCAGGCGGAGGAAGCCGGCTACGCCGACGACCTGCGGCATTTCCGCTGGCGCAACCACGGGCCGGAGGAATGGGCCGGCCTCCTCCTGCTCTGGGTGCTGGGCGGCCTGGTCTTCACGCAGTTCTTCACCCGCTACGTGCTGAACGACAGCCTGGCCTGGACGGAGGAGGTGGCGCGCTACCTGCTGGTGGTGCTCACCTTCATCGGCGCCGCCGGGGCGGTGCGGCGCGGCACCCACATCCGCGTGGAGGCGCTGGAGATGGCCATGCCCGCCCGCGCCCGCCCCGCGCTTTGGGCGGTGCAGGATGCGTTGCGCCTGGGCTTCTGGGCCTTCGGCGCCTGGATCTCCTTCGACCTGGCGGACCGCATGGGCGTGATGCCGATGGACAGCCTCGATCACTCGCTGGCCTGGGTCTACTGGCCGGTCTTCATCGGCTTCGTGCTGATGACGCTGCGGGAGATCCAGTGGGTGTGGCGACGCTGGCGCCATGGCGACGCGCCGGCCGCGCAGGACGTGCTGGCATGACCGCCGCCATCCTGCTGCTGGGCTTCCTGGCGCTGATGGCGCTGGGCGTGCCGGTCGCCATCGCGCTCGCCGGGGCCGGCGTGGTCTTCGCGCTGGTGGATGGCTCCATCCCCTTGCTGGCCATCGTGCACCGCATGGTGGGGGGCGTGGATTCCTTCCCGCTGCTCTGCGTGCCCTTCTTCATCTTCGCCGGCATGCTGATGAACAGCTCCGGCATCACCGAGCGCATCTACGACTTCGCGGTGGCCGCGGTGGGCTGGATGCGCGGGGGCCTGGGCCAGGTGAACGTGGTGGGCTCCGTCGTCTTCGCCGGCATGTCGGGCACGGCGGTGGGCGATGCGGCGGGGCTGGGGACCATCGAGGTGCGGGCGATGCGCGCCCATGGCTACGACCCGAAATTCGCGGTGGGCATCACGGCGGCGAGTTCCATGCTGGGGCCGCTGCTGCCGCCCTCCCTGCCGCTGGTGGTCTATGGCGTCTCGGCCAATGCCTCCATCGGGCAGCTCTTCGCCGCCGGCATCGTGCCGGGGCTGCTGGTGGCCTTCTGCCTGATGGGCATGGTGCGCTGGTACGCGGTGCGCCACGGCTACGGCGCCGACGCGCAGTTCCGCCTGTACGAGATGGGGCGCACCCTGGCGCGCGGCATCCTGCCGCTGCTCACGCCCGTTCTCATCATCGGCGGCATGCGCGCGGGGCTGTTCACGCCGACGGAGGGCGCCATCTGCGCCGTGGCCTGGGCGCTGCTGCTGGGCGTGATCGTCTATCGCACCCTGGGCTTCAAGGCGGTGGCGAAGGTGAGCTTCGAGACGGTGGAAGTCACCGCAACCATCCTGCTGATCGTCGCCGCCAGCGAGGTGTTCGGCTGGATGCTGACCACCACGCGCGCGAGCGAGCAGGTGGTGGGCTGGGTGCTGGCGATCACCGAGGAGAAGTGGCTGATCCTGCTGCTGGCCAACATCTTCCTGCTGGTGGTGGGCCTCGCCATCGAGCCGCTGCCGGCCATCCTCATCCTCACGCCCATCATGCTGCCGGTGATGGAGAGCATTGGCGTGGACCCGGTGCATTTCGGCCTCATCATGGTGCTGAACCTGTGCATCGGGCTGCTGACGCCGCCGGTGGGGATCGTGCTGTTCATCCTGGCCCGCGTGGGCGGCATCTCCTTCGAGGATGCGGCGAAGGGCGTCCTGCCCTTCATGGTGCCGCTGGTGGGCGTGCTGCTGCTGTGCACCTACGTGCCCGGGGTGGTGATGTGGCTGCCCAGCCTCTGGTACAGGTGATGCCGCCCGTGACGCCCGAGGACCTGCTCGCGCGCCTCGACGCGCTGGGCGTCGCGCATCGCACGGTGGGGCATGCGGCCGTCTTCACCGTGGCGGAATCGCAGGCGCTGCGCGGCGCGCTGCCGGGCGCGCATTCCAAGAACCTGTTCCTGCGGCGGCGCGAGGGCGGCTTCGCGCTGGCGGTGCTGGAGGAGCACCGGCAGGTGAGCGTCAACGCCCTGGCGCGCCAGGCCGGCTGGGGCCGCGTGCAGATGGGCGGCGCCGATGAGCTGCGCGCCACGCTGGGGGTGGAGCCGGGCAGCGTGACGCCCTTGGGCCTGGTCAACGCCGCGCCGGGCAGCGTCGCGGTGGTGCTGGATGCCGCGCTGGCCGGGGCGGAGACGGCGTGGTTCCACCCGCTGGTGAACACGCGCTCCACCGGGCTTGCCGGGGCGGCGCTGGTGCGGGTGCTGGAGAGGTGGGGGCACCCGCCCCTGGTGCTCACTCCAGCGTGATGCCGGCGGCGCGGATCACCGCGCCCAGCTCGCGCACCTCGCGCTCGGCCAGGGCGTCCAGCTCGGCCAGGGTCATCGGCTGCACCATCGCGCCGCCCGCCTCGGCGCGGGCGCGGATCACCGGGTCCTGCGCCAGCCGGCGCAGCTCGGCGTTCAGGCGTTCGCGCGCGGCGGCGGGGATGCCGGCGGGGGCGAAGAAGGCGAACCAGGCATCCATGGTGTAGCCGGGCAGCCCGGCCTCGGCCGTCGTCGGCACGTCGGGCAGGCCGGAGGAGCGGCGCGCGCTCGCCATCGCCAGCGCCTTCACCCGCCCGCCCTGCACCAGCGCGATGGCGGAGGAAGGGGTGGTGATGAACAGCTCCACCCGGCCGCCCGCCACGTCCTGCAGGGCGGGGGCGGCGCCGCGATAGGGCACGTGCGTCATCTCCACCCCGATGGCGCGGCCGAACAGCACCCCGGCGACGTGCTGGATGGAGCCGATGCCGGCGGAGGCGTAGTTGACCGCCCCCGGCCGCTCCCGCGCCCAGGCGATGAACTCGGCCAGGGTGTTCGCCGGCACGGTGGGCGCGACGAAGATGCCATGCGGCGCCAGCGTGCCCATGCCCACCGGCGCCAGGTCCCGCAGGGGGTCCCAGGGCAGGTTGCGCATCATCGCCGGGTTGCCGGCATGGTAGCCGCTGTATTGCAGCAGCAGCGTCTGCCCATCGGGCGCGGCGCGCACCGCCGCCTGGATGCCGATGTTGCCGTTCGCGCCCCCGCGGTTGTCCACCAGCACCGGCACGCCCAGCGCCTGGGACAGCCCCTCGACGAAGAGGCGCGCGGCGAAGTCGGTGCCGCCGCCGGGCGGGTTGGGCACGATGACGGTGATCGGCCCGCGCGGCTGCCAGGCCGTCTGCGCGGCGGCGGCGAGGGGCAGGGCGCTGGCGGCCAGCAGGGCGCGGCGTCTCATTCCAGGAATTCCTCCAGTGCGGCGAGCACCTCTGCGGGCGCCTCCTCCGCCAGATAATGCCCGGAGTTCACCGCATGGCCAGCGACTTCCGCATCGGAATAGGCACGCCACACCTCCAGCGGCGCATACCACTGCCCGATCTTCCCCTTCGCCCCCCACAGCGCCAGCAGCGGGCAGCGCAGCTTCTCGCCCGCTGCGCGGCTGGCGCGGTCATGCACCAGGTCAATCGTCGCGGCGGCGCGGTAGTCCTCGCAGATGCCATGCAGCGTGCCGGGTTCGCGCAGCGCCGCCAGGTAGTCGGCCCGCGCCTCGGGATGGAAGAAGCTGCGGTCCTTCGGCTCGCGGCCGGTGTGGAGGTCGAACCACGCCTCCACGTCATGGCCCATGAAGGTCTCGGGCAGGGGGTGCGGCTGGGCCAGCCAGAACCAGTGGTAGTAGCCCATGGCGAATGCCATGTCCGCGTGCTCGAAGTGGTGCAGCGTGGGCACGATGTCCATCACGCAGAGGCGCTGCACGGCATCCGCGTGGTCCAGCGCCAGGCGGTGCGCCACGCGCGCGCCGCGGTCATGCGCCACCAGCTGGAAGCGGTCATGGCCCAGGTGGCGCATCAAGGCCAGCGGGTCCTTGCACATCTCGCGCTTGGCATAGGCCGCGTGGTCCGCGCTGGGCGCCGGCTTGGCGGCGAAGCCATAGCCGCGGATGTCCGGGCAGACCACCGTGTATCGCCGCGCCAGCGCGGGCGCGACGCGGTGCCACATGGCGTGCGTCTGCGGGTTGCCGTGCAGCAGCAGCAGCGGCGGCCCAGCGCCGCCGATGCGGTAGCGCGTCCCCTCGAAGGTCCCGAGGGTGAAGGTGTCGAAGAACATGGCGCTGTCCTGATGTCGCGGCGGGGTCCGGGGTGCCCCTGGCACCCCGGAGTCTATGCCTTTTCCAGCCGCGCGATGAAGAACCCGTCCATCCCCATGTCGGGCGTGGTGCGCCGCGTCTCCACCACGCGCAGCCCCGGCGGCAGGTCGGCCATGTGGTCCTCCCCTTCCTCCTTCTGGAGCGAGCAGGTCGCGAAGACGATGCGCCCGCCCGGCCGCACCAGCGTGGCGGCGTGGCGCAGCAGCGCGCGTTGCAGCTGCGCCTGCTTCGCCACGTCCTTGGCGCGCTTGAGGTGCGGCACGTCCGGGTGGCGGCGGATGGTGCCGGTGGCGGTGCAGGGCGCGTCCAGCAGCACGGCGTCGAAGGGCTGGGCCGGCGCCCATTGCGTGGCGTCGGCCTCCACCAGCTCGGCCTCCAGACGCAGGCGGAGGAGGTTCTCCCGCAGCCGGGGGATGCGCCGGGCGTCGCGCTCCACCGCCACCACGCGCGCGCCGGCGGCGGCGAGCTGCGCGGTCTTGCCGCCGGGCGCGGCGCAGAGGTCGGCGATGCGCTCGCCCGGCTGCGGGGCCAGGATGGCGGCGGGCAGGGCGGCGGCCTGGTCCTGGGCCCAGAACAGCCCCTCGGCATAGCCCGGCAGCTCCGCCATGCGGGTGCCGGCGGGGAAGCGCCTAAG
>JBEQBS010000079.1:0-10979 GCA_041639675.1 Rubritepida sp.
CGGGCAAGCCCGGTGCGGGCGCACTCAATGCGCGAAGATGTCGGGCTCCTCGTAGCCCAGCAGGTCCAGCTGGCCGCGGGCGGGCAGGAAGGCGAAGCACTCCATGGCGAGGTCGAGCCGGCCCTCGCGCCGCAGCAGCCCCTCCAGCTTGGCCCAGAGCGCATGCAGGTGCAGCACGTCGCTGGCGGCATAGGCGCATTGCTCGGGGCTGAGCGCGGCCTGGCCCCAGTCGCTGGTCTGCTGCTGCTTGCTGATCTCCACCCCCAGCAGGTCGCGGCACAGATCCTTCAGCCCGTGGCGGTCGGTGTAGGTGCGCACCAGCTTCGAGGCGATCTTGGTGCAGCGCACCGCCGCCACCGCCACGCCCAGCGCCTTGCGCAGCGCCGCCACGTCGAAGCGGGCGAAGTGGAACAGCTTGGTCACGCCGGGGTCGGCCAGCAGGCGGCACAGGTTGGGCGCCTGGAAGCCGCGCCCGCCCAGCGATTCGGGGATGAACTGCACCAGGTGGGCCGCGCCGTCGCCGGAGGAGAGCTGCACCAGGCACAGGCGGTCCCGCCGGGGGTCGAGGCCCATCGTCTCCGTGTCCACCGCGACCACGGGGCCAAGATCCAGCCCATCCGGCAGGTCATGCGCATGCAGGTGGACGGCCCCTGAGGGGGTGAACATCGTCTTCGCCATGTCGGGGAGCTACCGGATACTTGGTGGTGGTGCCCAGGAAAGGACTCGAACCTTCACGACCTTGCGGTCACTGGCACCTGAAGCCAGCGCGTCTACCAATTCCACCACCTGGGCATTCAGCGGTGCTGTGAGGCGGGGAATAATGGCGTGCGCCGCACCCGTCAACCCGCCCCCCATGCAGAAATCGCGTGTATCATGGCGCTTCTATCAGGACCGGGGATTCGGCATGGCCAAGGTGGCGACGGTGTTCGGCGGGACGGGCTTCATCGGCCGCCAGGTGGTGCAGCGCCTGGCGCGCGAGGACTGGCAGGTGCGCGTCTGCGCCCGCCGGCCGCCGACCGCCGCGCAGCTCTACACCATGGGCCGCGTCGCCCAGGTGGCGACGCTGGCCGCGGACCTGACGCGCGATGCCGACGTGGCGCGCGCCGTCGAGGGCGCGGAGGTGGTGGTGAACACCGTGGGCATCCTGCATGGCGACTTCGCGCGGGTGCAGGCGGAGGGGCCGGCGCGGCTGGGGCGCATCGCCGCCGCGGCGGGGGTGGCGCGGCTGGTGCACATCTCGGCCATCGGCGCCGATGCGGGCAGCGCCAGCGCCTATGCGCGCTCCAAGGCCGAGGGCGAGGCGGGGCTGCGCGCCGCCTTCCCGGGGGCGACGATCCTGCGTCCCTCCATCGTCTTCGGCGAGGGCGACGGCTTCTTCGGCCGATTCGCGCCGATGGCGGCCTGGCTGCCGGTGATGCCGGTGATCCAGGGGAACACGCGCTTCCAGCCGGTCTTCGTGGGTGACGTGGCGGATGCGGTGCTGGCCGCCCTGCACGACCCCGCGAGCATCGGCCAGACCTACGAGCTCGGCGGCCCGCGCGACTGGAGCTTCCGCGAGCTGCTGGCCTTCATCCTGAAGGAGACGCAGCGCAACCGCCGGCTGGTGAACCTGCCGATGGGCATCGCCGCCCTCCAGGCGCGGCTGGGCGAGCTGCTGCCCAATCCGCCGCTGACGCGCGACCAGTTGCTGCTGCTGCAACGCGACAACGTGGCGGATCCGGGGATGCCGGGGCTGGCGGCGCTCGGCATCGCCCCGAAGGCCATCGAGGCGATCATGCCGCCGATCCTGGCGCGGTTCCGGCCCGGCGGCGGGCGCCGGGTCAGATAGGTCCGAAAGGGACGTAAATATCCGCGAACGCTTCGCATTTGCAAAAATATACGCGGAAAATCGCGGATTTTATGTCAGTGATACTGACTTAATGCTGATTTTCCTGCTTCCAGCCGCGGAAAGCCTGCGCTAACACCCCCGCACCACACGGTTCGAGGAAGCCCGCCATGGCCGAGCGCATGCTGCAATTCGTCCGCCTGCAACAGCAGACGCCGGAGAAGCGCCCGGCCACCCTCCGCCGCGAGGACTTCGCCGAGATCTACGACCGCTTCGACCCGTCGCGCGCCTCCGAGCAGGCGTCGCGCTGCTCGCAATGCGGCGTGCCCTTCTGCCAGGTGCATTGCCCGCTCAACAACAACATCCCCGACTGGCTGAAGCTCACCGCCGAGGGCCGGCTGGAGGAGGCCTACGAGGTGGCCTCGGCCACCAACACCTTCCCCGAGGTCTGCGGCCGCGTCTGCCCGCAGGACCGGCTCTGCGAGGGGAATTGCGTCATCGAGAAGGGCTTCGACTCCGTCACCATCGGCAGCGTCGAGCGCTACATCGTGGACACGGCGTGGGAGAAGGGCTGGGTGAAGCCGCCCACGCCCGCGCGCGAGAATGGGCGTTCGGTCGCCATCATCGGCGCCGGCCCGGCCGGGCTGGCGGCCGCCGAGCGCCTGCGGGTGCGCGGCTTCGCGGTGGATGTCTATGACCGCTATGACCGCGTCGGCGGGCTGATGATCTACGGCATCCCCAACTTCAAGCTGGAGAAGGAGGTGGTGCTGGCCCGCTGGAAGCAGTTCGAGGCCGGCGGCATCCGCTTCCACCTGGGCGTGGAGATCGGCAAGGACATCACCATCGCGCAGCTGCGCGCGACGCACGACGCCGTCTTCATCGCCACCGGCGTGTACAAGGCGCGCGACGTGGAACTGCCCGGCGCGGAGCTGCCCGGCGTGGTGCCGGCGCTGGACTACCTGACGGCCAGCAACCGCAAGGGGCTGGGCGATGCGGTGCCGGAATTCGACTCCGGCGCGCTGGATGCCGCCGGCAAGCATGTGGTGGTGATCGGCGGCGGCGACACGGCGATGGATTGCGTGCGCACCGCGGTGCGCCAGGGCGCGGCCTCCGTCACCTGCCTCTACCGGCGCGACAAGGCGAACATGCCCGGCTCGATGCGCGAGGTGAAGAACGCGGAGGAGGAGGGCGTGACCTTCGCCTGGCTTTCCGCCCCCGATGGCTTCGAGGGCGCGGGCCACGTCACCGGCGTGCGCGCGGTGCGGATGCATCTGGGCCTGCCCGACGCCACCGGCCGCCAGCAGGTGGAGCCCATCCCCGGCAGCGAATTCACGGTGAAGGCGGACCTGGCCATCAAGGCGCTGGGCTTCGACCCCGAGGATCTGCCGGCGCTGTTCAACGAGCCGGGCCTTGCGGTCACGCGCTGGGGCACGGTGAAGGTGGACCACCGCACCATGATGACCAGCCTGCCCAGCGTCTTCGCCGGCGGCGACATCGTGCGCGGCGCCTCGCTGGTGGTGTGGGGCATCCGCGATGGCCGCGACGCGGCCGAGCGCATCGAGCAATATGTGATGGACCAGGCCCGCGTGGCCGTGGCGGCGGAGTGACGATGATGGAAGCCAACTACGTCGCCAACTGGCAGGCCAACCGGGCGAAGCTGGAAGAAGCCGGCATTGACACCACCGAGCACGACGCCTGCGGCGTCGGGCTGGTGGCGGCGCTGGACGGCAAGCCCTCGCGCAAGGTGGTGCAGGCGGGCATTGATGCGCTGAAGGCGGTGTGGCACCGCGGCGCGGTGGACGCCGACGGCAAGACCGGCGACGGCGCCGGCATCCACGTGGAACTCTCCCCGTCCTTCTTCGCCGATGCGGTGCGCCAGGGCGGCGACACGGTGAAGCCCGGCCTGATCTCGGTCGGCATGGTGTTCCTGCCCAAGACCGATTTCGGCGCGCAGGAGCGCTGCCGCACCATCGTCGAGACCGAGATCCTGGCCATGGGCTACGGCATCTATGGCTGGCGCCAGGTGCCGATCAACCCGAGCGTGATCGGCGAGAAGGCCAATGCCACCCGCCCCGAGATCGAGCAGATCCTGCTCTACGACCCCGAGCAGCGCGACCAGGCGACGACGGAGCGCGACCTCTACGTCATCCGGCGCCGCATCGAGAAGCAGGCCATCGCCGCGCAGATCCCCGAGCTGTACCTGTGCAGCCTCTCCTCGCGCTCCATCATCTACAAGGGGATGTTCCTGGCGGAATCGCTGAGCATCTTCTACCCCGACCTGCAGGATGAGCGCTTCGTCAGCCGCTTCGCCATCTACCACCAGCGCTACAGCACCAACACCTTCCCGACCTGGCGCCTGGCGCAGCCCTTCCGCACGCTCGCGCACAATGGCGAGATCAACACCGTCTCGGGCAACGTGAACTGGATGAAGGCGCACGAGACGCGGCTGAGCCACCCGCTGCTGGACGCCTACCTCGACGACATCAAGCCCATCGTGCAGGCCGGCGGCAGCGACACCGCCAGCCTGGACAACGTGTTCGAGCTGCTGGTGCGCGGCGGCCGCGACGCGCCGATGGCCAAGGCGATGCTGATCCCCGAGAGCATCACCAACAACGCCACCATGCCCGCGGGCCACCACGACCTCTTCCTCTACTGCAATGCGGTGATGGAGCCGTGGGACGGGCCGGCCGCCGTCTGCGCCACCGATGGGCGCTGGGTGGTGGCGGGGCTGGACCGCAACGGCCTGCGCCCGCTGCGCGCCACCACCACCACGGATGGGCTGCTGATCGTCGGCAGCGAGACGGGCATGGTGAAGCTGCGCGAGGACGAGATCACCGCCAAGCTGCGCGTCGGCCCCGGCCAGTTCCTCGGCGTGGATCTGGATCAGGGCAAGATGTACCTGGATGGCGAGCTGAAGGACCTGCTGGCCGCGCGCAAGCCCTTCGGCCAATGGGTGAACCGCACCACGCGCATTGACGAGATCGTGAGGCAGGGCGGCGCCGCCCCGGCCCAGCTCTCGGGCGAGGCGCTGCGCCGCGCCCAGCTGGCCATGGGCTACACGCTGGAGGAGCTGGAGCAGATCCTGCACCCGATGGTGGAGGATGCGCAGGAGGCCGTGGGCTCAATGGGCGACGACACGCCCATCGCCGTGCTGTCCTCGCAATATCGCGGCCTGCACCACTATTTCCGGCAGAGCTTCTCGCAGGTCACGAACCCGCCGATTGACAGCCTGCGCGAGACGCGGGTGATGACGCTGCGCACGCGGCTGGGCAACCTCGGCAACATCCTCGACGAGGACCCGTCGCAGTGCGACATGCTGATGCTGGACAGCCCGGTGCTGAGCACCGCCGAGTTCGGCGCCATGCGCGCCTACATGGGCGCCAATGCCTGCGAGGTGGACTGCACCTTCGCCGCCGATGAGGGCGAGGCCGGGCTGAAGCGCGCGCTGGAGCGCGTGCGGCGCGAGGCCGAGGACGGCGTGCGCTCCGGCTGCCAGCACGTGATCCTGACCGACGAGGCGCAGGGGCGGGAGCGCGCGGCGATCCCGATGATCCTGGCCGTCTCCGCGGTGCACACCCACCTGGTGCGCACCAGCCTGCGCACCTTCGTCAGCCTGAACGTGCGCGCCGCCGAGTGCCTGGACGTGCACTACTTCGCGGTGCTGGTGGGCGCGGGTGCGACCACGGTGAACGCCTACCTGGCGGAGGCCTCGATCGCCGACCGCCACCGCCGCGGCCTGTTCGGCGACATCGCGCTGGAGGCCGCGATCGGCCGCTTCAAGAAGGCGGTGGACAAGGGGCTGCTGAAGGTGATGTCCAAGATGGGCATCTCCGTCATCTCCTCCTACCGCGGCGGCATGAACTTCGAGGCCATCGGCCTCTCGCGCGCGCTGGTGGCGGAGTTCTTCCCGGGCGTCGCCTCGCGCATCTCCGGCATCGGGCTGAATGGCCTCGCCCGGCGCGTGCTGGGGCTGCACGAACGCGCCTTCGGCAGCGAGGTGGTGACGCTGCCGGTGGGCGGCCTCTACAAGCTGCGCCAGCGCGGCGAGGCGCACGCCTTCGGCGGCACGCTGATCCACACCCTGCAGAAGGCGGTGGACACCGACAGCTACCAGACCTTCAAGCGCTACAGCGAGATGGTCCGCAAGCAGCCGCCGGTGGCGTTGCGGGACCTGCTGGACTTCCGCGACCAGGGCCGCACGCCCATCGCGCTGGAGGACGTGGAGAGCATCACCGAGATCCGCAAGCGCCTGCTGGCGCCCGGCATCAGCCTCGGCGCGCTGAGCCCCGAGGCGCATGAGACGCTCTCCATCGCCATGAACCGCATCGGCGCGCGCAGCGATTCCGGCGAGGGCGGCGAGGACCCGGAGCGCGCGAAGCCGCGCGCCAATGGCGACAACGCCAACAGCGCCATCAAGCAGATCGCCTCCGGCCGCTTCGGCGTCACCGCGCAGTACCTCAACAACTGCCGCGAGATCGAGATCAAGGTGGCCCAGGGCGCCAAGCCGGGCGAGGGCGGGCAGCTGCCCGGCTTCAAGGTCACGGGCCTCATCGCGCGGCTGCGGCATTCCACGCCGGGCGTGACGCTCATCAGCCCCCCGCCGCACCACGACATCTACTCGATCGAGGACCTGGCGCAGCTCATCTACGACCTCAAGCAGATCAACCCGGATGCGACGGTCTGCGTGAAGCTCGTCTCGCGCTCGGGCATCGGCACCATCGCCGCCGGCGTGGCCAAGGCGAAGGCGGATGCCATCCTCGTTTCCGGCCATTCGGGCGGCACGGGCGCCTCGCCCGTCACCTCCATCAAGTATGCCGGCCTGCCGTGGGAGATGGGGCTCTCCGAGACGCACCAGGTGCTGCTGCTGAACCGCCTGCGGCACCGGGTGAAGCTGCGCACCGATGGCGGCATCAAGACGGGGCGCGACGTGGTGATCGCCGCCATGCTGGGCGCCGAGGAATTCGGCATCGGCACGGCCTCGCTGGTGGCGATGGGCTGCATCATGGTGCGGCAGTGCCACTCCAACACCTGCCCCGTCGGCGTGTGCAGCCAGGATGAGGCGCTGCGCGCCAAGTTCACCGGCACGCCGGAGAAGGTGATCGCCCTCTTCTCCTTCGTGGCGGAGGAGGTGCGCGAGATCCTGGCCAGCCTCGGCTTCCGCAGGCTGGAGGAGGTGATCGGCCGCACCGACCTGCTGCGCCAGGTGAGCCGTGGCGCCGCCGACCTCGACGACCTCGACCTCAACCCGCTGCTGGTGAAGGCCGACCCGGGATCGGAGAAGCCCTTCTGCACCATCGAGGGCCGCAACGAGGTGCCGGAGACTCTGGACGCCGACATGCTGAAGGACGCCGCGCCGCTGTTCGAGCGCGGCGAGAAGATGCAGCTCGCCTACAACATCCGCAACACGCACCGCGCCATCGGCACCAAGGTGTCCTCGCGCATCGTGCGGCAATTCGGCATGACCGGGCTGCAGGACGGCCACCTGACGGTGCGGCTGCGCGGCTCCGCCGGCCAGTCGCTCGGCGCCTTCGGGGTGAAGGGGCTGAAGCTGGAAGTGTACGGCGACAGCAACGACTATGTGGGCAAGGGGCTGTCGGGCGCGACCATCGTGGTGCGGCCCGCGCCGTCCTCCTCCCTGGTATGGAACGAGAACACGATCATCGGCAACACCTGCCTGTATGGCGCCACCGCTGGCGCGCTTTTCGCCGCCGGCCAGGCGGGCGAGCGCTTCGCGGTGCGCAACAGCGGCGCGCTGGCGGTGGTCGAGGGCGTGGGCGCCAATGGCTGCGAATACATGACCGGCGGCACCGTGGTGATCCTCGGCCCGGTGGGCGACAATTTCGGCGCGGGCTTCACCGGCGGCATGGCCTTCATCCATGACGCCGCCGGCACCTTCGAGCGCCGGGTGAACCCCGACACGCTGCTGTGGCAGCGCCTGTCCTCGCCGCATTGGGAGGGGGAGCTGCGCGCCATCCTGGAGCGCCACGTGGCCGAGACGGGCAGCCGCCACGCCGCCATGATCCTCAATGACTGGGCGACGCAGCGCGACGCCTTCTGGCAGGTGGTGCCGAAGGAATACGCGAAGTACCTGCCGCGGCCGATGAGCGAGGTGCCGCAGGCCGCGGAGTAGCCTTCCTGGAAACGGAATGTGTCCCTTTGTTGCTGGGGACACGTTCCGTTCCCTTCTTCACAACCGGCGCGCGTGGCATCTACCGCGGCGATGCGCGTCCTCCATCACCTTCCGCTGTCGCCCTTTTCCCGCAAGGTCCGCCTCGCGCTCGCCGAGAAGCGCATCCCCTTCGAGCTGCGCACCGAGCGCGTGTGGGAACGCCGCGAGGAGTTCCTGGCGCTGAACCCCGCCGGCACCGTGCCGGTGCTGGTGGAGGAGAACGGCCTGGCCATCGCGGATTCCAACGCCATCTGCGAATACCTGGACGAGGCCTATCCCGACATCCCGCTGATCGGCCGCACCCTGGCGGAACGCGCCGAGGTGCGCCGGCTGGTCGCCTGGTTCGACGGCAAGTTCGGCGAGGAGGTGACGCGCAACCTGATCTGGGAGCGCCACCTCAAGCGCCCGCTCGGCCTGGGCAACCCGGACGGCGCCGCCATCCGCGCCGGCTACGCCAACCTCAAGCCGCACATGGAGGTGATCGGCTGGCTGGCCGAGACGCGGCCCTGGCTGGCCGGGCAGGCGCTGTCGCTGGCCGACTTCGCGGCGGCCGCGCATCTCTCGGCGCTGGACTACGCCAATGACGTGGACTGGACGCTGAACCCGGCCGCGCGGGACTGGTATGCGCGCATCAAGTCCCGCCCCTCCTTCCGCGGGCTGCTGGGGGACCGCATCAGCGGCATGGCGCCGCCGGCGCATTACGCCGACCTGGATTTCTGATCCTCCGCCAGCCGGGCGAAGGCGGCCTGCAGCCGGGCCAGCTCCGCCAGGAAACGGCCATGCAGCGGGGCCAGCTCCTCGGCGATGCGCGCCCGGCCCCCCGGGCCCATGGCGAGGCGCCAAGCGCGGTCCTCGCCCTGCTCCAGCCAGCCCTTGCGGCGGAAGGCGGCCAGCCGGCGCCGCACCGTCTCGCGCGGGATGCCGGTCAGCTCCGCCAGGCGCTGCGGGTTCGTGGCGGCGGTGGCCGGGTCCGCACGGCTGCGGCGGGCGCGCAGCGCCACCGGGCCCAGGCCCATGGCGGCCAGCAGCAGCGCGTCATCCAGGCTGCCCAGGCTGCGCCGCAGGTCGCCCAGGTGGGCGACGAAGAACAGCGACCACGCCAGGTGATGCTCCCCGAAGCGCGCCGAATAGGCCTGGGCGAAGGCCGCCGCCGTGCCGTCGTCATCCCGCACCATCGTTCCGCCTCCGCTGCATCCTGCCCAATCTGGGCACCTTACGTTTGCCCGCGGCGGGTCGCCATGCGTGATCTCCCCGAACGAACGAAGGGGAGATTCGCGGGTGGAGATGCGGCTGGACGGGCAGGTTGCCCTGGTGACCGGGGCGGGGGCGGGCATCGGCCGCGCCTGCGCCGAGACGCTGGCGGCGGCCGGCGCCGCGGTGATGGTGAGCGACCGTGACGAGGCGGCCGGGCAGGCGGTGGCCGACGGCATCGCCTCCGCGGGCGGCCGGGCGGCGGCGCAGCCCTGCGACGTAACCGACGAGGCGGCGCTGGAGGCGCTGGTCGCCGCCACCGTGGCGCGCCTCGGCCGGCTGGACGTGCTGGTGAACAATGCCGGCGGCGGCGGGCCCAGGCCCTTCGACATGCCCATGGCCGATTTCGACCGGGCCTTCCGGCTGAACGTGCATTCCGTGTTCCGCCTGTGCCAGCTGGCGGCGCCGCACATGGCCGCCGCGGGCGGCGGGGCCATCGTCAACATCTCCTCCATGGCGGGCGAGAACCGCAACCGGCGCATGGCTTCCTATGGCGCGTCCAAGGCGGCGGCGAACCACCTGACGCGCAACATCGCCTTCGACCTCGGGCCGATGCGCATCCGGGTGAACGCCATCGCGCCGGGCGCCATCCGCACCGCCGCCCTGGCCTCCGTCCTCACGCCCGCGGTGGAGGCGGCGATGCTGCGCCACACCCCGCTGGGCCGCCTGGGCGAGCCGGCGGACATCGCCCATGCCGTGCTGTTCCTGTGCTCGCCGCTGTCCTCCTGGATCAGCGGCCAGGTGCTGACGGTCAGCGGCGGCGGCGTGCAGGAACTGGACTGACGGAGACACCCCATGGCCTACGATCCCCTTGCCGCCTTCCGCATGGATGGCCACGCCACCCTGGTGACGGGCGGCGCGCAGAACATCGGCGCCGGCATCGCCCGCGCCTTCGCCGGCGCCGGCGCCCGCGTGATGATCGCCGACCTGGACGGCGCGAAGGCGGAGGCGACGGCGCAGGCCATCGCCGCCGAGACCGGGCGGGAGGTGCACGGCATCGCCTGCGACGTGACGCGGGAGGAGGATGTGGCGGCCTGCGCCGCCGCCACCGCCGCGGCCTTCGGCGGCATCTCCACCCTGGTGAACAATGTGGGCTGGGGCGGGGTGCACCCGGACCCGCTGGCGGTGACGGCGCAGCAGATGCTGGACAGCTACCGGCTGAACACCGTCAGCGCCTACCTGATGACGGCGGCCTGCCTGCCGCACCTGCGCCGGGCCGCCAATGCCAGCGTCATCAACTCCGGCTCCTTCTCCTCGGTGATGCCGGCGGCCGAGATCCTGGCCTATGCCACGGCGAAGGCGGCGCTGAACCAGCTGATGGTCAGCCTGGCGCATGCGCTGGCGAAGTCGGTGCGGGTGAACTCCGTGCTGATCGGCACCGTCATCACCGAGGGCTACGCGGCGGCCGGCATTGACGCCTCGACGCAGGAGCGGATGCAGCACCCCGACACGCTGACCGGCCGGCCCGGCAGCCCGGCGGACGTGGCGAACGCCATGCTGTGGCTGGCCTCGCCGGCCGGCGGCTGGGTGAGTGGGCAGACCATCAACGTCCATGGCGGCGGCAGCGTGGTGCGCCTGTTCGGGCATTGAGGGCACGGCTGCTGGCGGCAGGGCTGGCCCTGGCCCTGGCCCTGGCCGCCGCCCCGGCCCAGGCGCAGCAGGCCACGGGGCTGGGCGGTCCGGGCGGCCTGGGCCTGCCGGGCAGCCCCGTGGCCTCGCTGGAGGTGGCGGGCG
>JBEQBS010000080.1:0-10855 GCA_041639675.1 Rubritepida sp.
ATCGACGACCTGCTCGTCCTCAACGCCAACCTCAACAAGACCGACTTCGCGAAGTATCTGCGCGACCGCGAGGCGGTGCTGCCGAATGACTTCGGCGGGCTCGGTGATGGCGTGGCCGATGATCGCAGCGCCATCCAGGCCGCCTTCGATCGGGCCGGCGCGGACCAGAAATTCGCGATGATCCCGCCCGGCACCTGGAACGTCTCCGGCACCGTGACCCTGCCGGGCGGCGCGCGCGGCCTGATCATGCAGGGCACCATCCGCTACACCGGCACGGCGCCCACCTCCGTGCTGGTGCTGGGCGATGGCGGCACCATCCGCAACGCCGAGAAGCACTACACCGGTCTGAACGTGATCCGGCAGACGCAGTCCGACTGGTCCTCCGAGGCCGACATCGGCATCACCGTGCGCAACGTCGATGCCAGCCAGATCGAGCTGCGCCGCGTCGAGGGCTTCACCATCGGCATGCGCACGCTGGGCGATGGCCGCGGCGTGGAGGACAGCACCTTCACGCTGGGCCGCATCGTCAACAACCGCATCGGCCTCGACATCTGGTGCGCGACGGCCACGGCCTGGAACACCTCCATCCGCTACTATGGCGGACACTTCGCCCAGGCGACCGGCGTGAACGCCGCGCAGGACCGGTTTGGTGTGCGCTTCGGCAATGAGGCGGGCGCCTATTCCAACCACAACCGCCATGTCTTTGACGCGCCGAACTTCGAACTGCGCCAGGCCGGCAGCAACATCGCCATCCCCTTCCTGAACCAGACCTCGGGCTCCGCCATCATCGCGCGCAACATGCGCATGGAGGCCTGCTCACCGCTGGCCGCCCGCCACACCGCCGGGGCGCAGGATTGCGAGTACGACATCGCCTGGACCAACACCTACCTGGTCGGCATCGATTACACGGCGACGGCGAACCGCTGCGGCAATGCTGTGATCAACCGACACCGGGCGCCGGCGTCGCGGTTCCAGCGCTTCCTCGCCGGGGTGCCGAATACCCGAGCGGCGGCCTTCCGCCAGTCGGCGACGGAGGTGGGTGTCGAGGGGCTGATCACCATCGCCACCTCGACCACCACCGCGACCTTCATGGCGGATTTCTGCTTCAACGGGCTGACGGACGTGACGCCGACCGATCGGGCGGTCACGCTGGCGGCAAACCGTGGGCTGGGGTGGATGCTGGACACCTCCCAGGCCAAGGAGTTCGCGCTGGCGCATTGGCTGACGAGCGGCGCCTCGGGCGGGCGGTTGTTCGTGCGGGTGTTCGATGGGGCGGGGAATGTGCGGGAGGACATCGCCGGCGATGTGCTGGCCTCGATCACCACCATGCAGTGGAACGGCCCGGCCAAGGGGTGGAATGCCGGCGCGCCGATGGATGACGCGAACTTCAATCGGCGGCAGACGATCCGCGTGGGCGCGGCGGTGGCCTATGCGCAGGTGGGGGTGATCGGCTTCGATGGGCCCATCGACCTGCAAGCGCTGCGGCTCTACGGGCTGCCGGAAGCCGCGCCTGCCGTGCTGAACGGCACGCCGTTGTTGACCGGGGCGCTGTTCGGCTCGGGGCGACGGGAGTTCGCGGCGGAGGTGTCCTGGGATCTGCCAAGCCTGGCGCCGGGCGCGACGGCGCTGATCGACGTCACGGTGAACGGGGCACGGGCGGGGGATCTCGCGCAGGCGTCGCTGGTGTCGTCCACGCGGTTCATCGAACTCGACGCGGCGGTGTGGTCGAACAACACGGTGCGCGTGATGGCGCGGAACATCTCCGCGGCGACGTTCGATCTGGCGGCGGCAACGCTGTCGGTGGGGGTGGCGAAGCGGCGGGTGCCGTGAGCGCGCTCAGAATACGCGGTCGGTCATCAGCAATGGCGTATCCGGCGGCACCAAGCCCTGATTACGCGCGAGCGTCCGCGCGAAGAACAGCATGAGCTTTCGGCCGTCGTCATCGACATGCCCCCAGATACGCAGCATCTCGTCACGCTGCGTAGGGCCGGGCTTGCGGCCAGGGACGCGCTTCGTGATTGGCGGATTCTGCTCGGTCGCCATTTCGGCGTCTCCAGGCTGATTTGACGGCGAGATCATGCCCGTCAGTGCAGGCCGAGGCCAGGACAGATCTGCCGGCGCGACGCATGTGCAGCCTTCGCGCAAATCGGCATCATCGGCTTCGACAGGCAGATCGAGCTCGAGGCGCTGCGGCTCTACGGCCTGCCGGAGGACGCGCCGGCGATCCTCTACGGCTGCCCCTCGCTGCCGGCGGCGACGCGGACGCTGGCGCTGGAGACCAGCTGGGACCTGCCGAGCCTCGGCCCCGGCGCGACGGCGAATGTTGATGTCACGGTGCCTGGGGCGCGGCGGGGCGACTTCGCGGACGCCTCGCTCGACACCAGCAGCATCGCCTTCGTGCTGGACTGCCACGTGTGGAGCAACAACAGCGTGCGCGTGACGGCGCGGAATGTCAGCGCCTCGACCGTCGATCTCGCTTCAGCCGCCCTGTCGGTGCAGGTGACGAAGCGGCGGGTGCCGTGACCTGCCCGGCGTGCGAGGAGCGCATAGGCTTGCCCAACAGCGGCAACCTGCTAGGCACGCTCCATCCCTCTCGGCCGGCCCTTTGACGGCCGGCCTGGTGGGCACCAGCGGGTTCGCCGCCATCGCCACCACCACCCTCGATCTGCCCTTGTGCAGCGCCTCCGGCGGTTCCCGCGCTTAAAGATTCCGTGGCCGAGCACAAGCTGCTTCACGTCCTCGTCGGCACCGGAGGCAGATAAATTTGCCCTCCATTCCCACGAAACTTGTCGCTCATCTCCTCCATCCCCGCCTTGGCAGCCTCCCGCACCTCCTGGCTGATCTTCATCGAGCAGAATTTCGGCCCGCACATCGAGCAGAAATGTGCGAGCTTGGCGCCCTCGGCCGGCAGAGTCTGGTCGTGGAATTTCTCCGCTGTCTCCGGGTCCAGGCCCAGGTTGAACTGGTCTCGCCAGCGGAATTCGAAGCGCGCGCGGGAGAGGGCGTCATCCCGCAATTGGGCCGCAGGATGCCCCTTGGCGAGGTCCGCGGCGTGCGCCGCGATCTTGTAGGTGATGACGCCGGTCTTCACGTCATCGCGGTCCGGCAGGCCAAGATGCTCCTTGGGCGTGACGTAGCAAAGCATGGCGCAGCCGAACCAGCCGATCATCGCCGCGCCGATGCCACTCGTGATGTGGTCGTAGCCGGGCGCGATGTCGGTGGTGAGTGGCCCGAGCGTGTAGAAGGGCGCCTCGCCGCAGGCCTCCAGCTGCTTTTCCATGTTCACCTTGATCTTGTGCATGGGCACATGGCCCGGGCCCTCGATCATCACCTGCACATCCTGCGCCCAGGCGATCTTGGTGAGTTCGCCCAGCGTCTCCAGCTCGGCGAACTGCGCGGCGTCATTGGCGTCCGCGATGGAGCCGGGGCGCAGGCCATCTCCCAGCGAGAAGGACACGTCATAGGCCCGCATGATCTCGCAGATCTCGCCGAAATGCTCGTAGAGGAAGCTCTCCTTGTGATGCGCCAGGCACCACTTCGCCATGATCGAGCCGCCGCGTGAGACGATGCCGGTGACGCGATTGGCCGTCAGCGGCACATAAGCAAGGCGCACGCCGGCATGGATGGTGAAGTAGTCCACCCCCTGCTCCGCCTGCTCGATCAGCGTGTCGCGAAAGATTTCCCAGGTGAGTTCCTCGGCGCGGCCGCCCACCTTTTCCAGCGCCTGGTAGATCGGCACGGTGCCGATCGGCACGGGCGAGTTGCGCAGAATCCATTCGCGCGTGGTGTGGATGTTCCGGCCGGTGCTGAGGTCCATGACATTGTCGGCACCCCAGCGGATGGCCCAGATGAGCTTGTCCACTTCCTCCGCCACCGAGGAGGAGACGGCGGAGTTGCCGATATTGGCGTTGATCTTCACGAGGAAATTGCGGCCGATGATCATCGGCTCGCTCTCCGGGTGGTTGATGTTGGCGGGGATGATGGCGCGCCCGCGCGCCACCTCGCTGCGGACGAATTCCGGCGTCACGTGATCGGGGATGCTGGCGCCGAAGCTTTCGCCATCGCGTGGCTTGCCGAGGCCGGCGGCGCGGCCGAGATTCTCGCGGATGGCGATGTATTCCATCTCCGGCGTGATGATGCCGGCCCGCGCATAGGCGAGCTGCGTCACCGCGCGGCCCGACTTGGCGCGCAGCGGCATGCGGCCGGCGCGGTCGAAGAGCGGCACATGGCGCGCCTCGCCCGGCTTCAGCCCGTCATCCTCCGGCTTCTGGGCGCGGCCGGCGATCGGCTCGACATCGCCGCGTGCCAGGATCCAGTCCCGCCGATGCGGCGCCAGGCCGCGCGCGATGTCGGTCTGCACGGCGGCGTCGGTATAGGGGCCGGAGGTGTCATAGACGCGCAAAGCCGGCTCCCCGCCCGAGACGGAGATTTGCCGCATGGCGACGCGGATCTCGGGGTGAAGCTGGCCCGCCACATGGATCTTGCGGCTGGCCGGCAGCGGGCCGGTGGTGATGGCGGGGCGTTGTAGTGGCAGCGTGTCGGGCATCTTGGACCTTCCTCGAAACAAATGAACGAAGGAAGGTCGCGCCGTGCGCCGAGTGCCCATCCCTTCGCCGGCATGACCCGGATCAGGTTCGAAGGGTCACCGCGTCGCTCGCGGAATCTCAGCCCTGCGGAAAGGGCTCCCCTTGGATCTCCTCAAGATGCGTCAGGCGCGCAGGCTTGTCAAAAGAACATTGGCATCCGGCCATAGGTCACGCCTCCCTGCGCCTGCGTCAAAGTGATGAAGCTTCACAAGTCCGCACACGCCGGCTGCAACCTCGCGGTCCGCGCGTCGGCGTTAGGTCGCGTGGACAAACCTGATCCACAGACGGATTGAGGACAGAGCGGCGAAGCCGAGGAAGCTGTCGCTGGTCTGATCGTAGCGGGTGGCGACGCGGCGGCTGTTCTTCAGGCGGTTGATGAAGCACTCGATGCGGCTGCGCAGCGCGTAGAGTGGACGGCTGACGCTATGCTGGACGTGGCGGTTCCGCTTGGTCGGGATCTCCGGCACGGTGCCACGGTCGCGCAGGTCCTGCCGGATTGGGTCGCTGTCATAGCCTTTGTCGCCCAGCATGATGGCCGGGTCGCTGTCGCGCATTTCCATCAAGGCGTCGTAGTTCGAGCAGTCGGCTTCCTGCCCGGCGGTCACATGCAAGGCGATGGGCAGGCCATGCGCGTTGCCGCGGATGTGGAGCTTGCTCGTGAAGCCACCTCGAGAGCGGCCCAGACCCGCTCGATGAGTCCCCCCCTTCCGCCGGCGAGGGCCACAGAAAACGTCCGCGCTCCAGACGCTTGGCGTAGAGCGACATGCCGAGCCCATCATGCCAGACGATCTTGACGACATCACCGCGACGGCCACGAAACACGTAGAGATCGCCAGCATGGGGATCGCGCCCAAGCGCCTGCTGCACCTGCAGCGCCAGACCGTTCATGCCACGCCGCATGTGGGTGTGGCCCACCGCCAGCCAGACCCGGACGTCAGAGGGAACCGGGATCATCCGCGCAGGACCGCCAAGACACGGCGCAGCGTCGAGGCGCCGACCTGTTCGCGCATGCGCAGCACTGTTCCATCGGGCAAGGTGATCTCGAGGCTGCCTTCCTCCTGCACGGTTGCCGCGGCCGTCAACGCGCTTCCCGGCTCCGCTGCGGGGATCGCGCATCCCTCCTGCGACGAGATCTCCGGAGCAACACGCACCGCGATGAACCGGGCTGCGCGCCGCCTGGCCGCGATCCGCATCGCCGACCCGGACGTCGATCCCGACATGTCGCGCGGCCTGTCCTTCGCCTTCCTGGTCAAGGCGCTCGCCCGCCACGCGGTGAGCGCCTGGGAGGGCGTCGGCGACGTCGCCGGCAAGCCGCTGCTGCTCTCGCCCGAGGCGGCCGAGCGCCTGATGGACCTCGATGACATCGCCGCCGCCTTCTGGGACCGCGCCACCGCCCCGGTCGCCGCAGTGGCCGCCGAGGAAACGGCTGAGGGCCCGCGCCGCCTGGCACTTCGGCCGCGGGCCCGACTACTGCCGCGGCTGCGCCGCCCTGGAGCGCGACTGCGGGGCTTCATGTCCCTATGCCTCGCACGCCTCCACCAGCCTCGAAGGCCACGCCTGCTGGTCCGCCCGCACGGCCTGCGCGGAGGCGACGATGCGGCACTGATGCTCGGAGAAGGCGCTCTCGTCGGCGTCCTGGAAGCGTCCCCAACGGCTGACGTCGTAGACCAGGATCAGGTCGAAATCCGCCCGCCCGGCTCGGACATCGTCGATCAAGCTCTTGAGGCCGGATCGGCCAGCGAGGCTCAAGCCGCTCAGCGGGCCGAGCATCCACAATGCCCCTTGCGGAGGTCATCGCGGCACGTCGTCTGGTTCATGAGGCGGCGCAAAAGCTCGATCCCCTCGTGGCAGGGATATAGCCAGCATCAGCCCGCGTTGCCGGACGCCCGGCATTGTAGTGAGCTGAACACCAACCGCTCGAATGCCGCGCACTGACCTGATGGTCGATCGCGTCGACCAGTCACGAGCCCATCTCGATTGAGAGGGATATGCCCCCCCTGGCGTCATGACGCAGAATGGAGATATGGCGATGAAGTCATGACAGGAATTCATCGCCAGTGATCGATATCCAGCCCCTTTCCATCCTGCGCGAGATCGACCGGACCGGCAGCCTCACCCAGGCCGCCGATCGGCTAAACCTGACCCAATCGGCGGTCAGCCATGCGATCCGGCGCTTCGAGGAACGCCATGGCGTCAAGCTCTGGGAGCGTGAGGGCCACAAGCTGCGTCTGACGCTGGCGGGCGAGTATCTGCTGGGGTTGGCGATGCGAGTGCTGCCGCAACTCGAACGGGGCGCCGCCGTGCTCGAGGATTATGCGCGCGGGCGGCGCGGCGCGATCCGGGTGGGAATGGAATGCCACCCCTGCCAGGACTGGCTGATGCGGGTTGTCGACCCGTTCCTGGCGGCATGGCCGGATGTGGATCTGGACGTGACCACGGCCTTCCAGTTTGGCGGGCTGGCCGCGCTGCTGGGGTATGAGATAGACATCCTCGTCACCCCCGACCCGGTGGCGCAGCCTGGCCTCGAATACCGGGCGGTGTTCGACTACGAGCTGGTCCTGGTCGTGGCCGAGACCCATCCCCTGGCAGAGAAGCGCTGGGTCGAGCCCGAGGCGCTGGCAAGCGAGACCCTGATTACCTACCCGGTCCCTCGCGAGCGGCTGGATATCTATACCCAGTTCCTGATCCCCGCCCATGTCCTGCCGCGGCGCCATCGCACTGTGGAGACGACGGATCTGATGCTGCGCTTGGTGGCTTCGGGCCGCGCCGTGAGCGCCACGCCGGATTGGTTGCTGCGCGGGGTCGCCGGCGTGAAGGGCATCCGCCTGGGAAAGGGCATCCCGAAATCCATTCACCTCGGGCACCGAAAGGGAAAGGCGGACAGCTATCTCGAGGGCTTCATGCAGTTGGCCGAGACCGTTCGGATCTGAACGGTCGCCATCGGCCGCGGGGCCCCGTTGCGGGAGACATCGCGCCGCTCCCCGTTTGTGCATAACAGGCGGCCGACCATGACGGCGTGTCATGTATGACTGAAATAAAGTCATTTTTTTTCATCGTCCGGCTGACGCATACAGCATTGCCCTGGCCGTCGCCCCTCCCGCGGCCAGGGACTAAGCAAGCAACGGATGCGCGCTTTGCCTCGTAAGCCAGGACAGCAGATCGCCATGACCCAAGAAATCATCTTCACGATCAACCGCATTCGGTTCGACGAGAACTACACGCCATCCGAGAACACGCGGATCACCACGAACTTTGCAAATTTGGCGCGTGGTGAGAGCCGCCAGCAGAATCTCCTCAATGCCCTGCGCATGATCGACAATCGCTTCAATGCAATGGCTCATTGGGACAATCCCAATGGGGATCGCTACAGTGTCGAGATCGACATCATTTCCGTCCAACTTGATTTCGCAGGCAACGGGACGCAGTTCCCGGCGATCGAGATCCTGCAGACGACAATCCTCGACAGGAAGGCGGGAGCGCGCATCGAAGGCCTCGTCGGCAATAACTTCTCTTCCTACGTGCGGGATTACGACTTCAGCGTCCTGCTTCCTGAGCACAATAAGGGCCAGGCCGGCTTCCGCGTTCCAGGGGATTTCGGCGCGCTGCATGGAAATATCTTCAAGTTCTTCGTGAGCTCGAGCGTTTACAGGAAGAATTTCAGCAAGCCGCCGGTGATCTGCCTGAGCGTCTCCCACAACAAGACCTATCGACGGACGGCCAACCGCCATCCGGTCCTGGGTGTTGAATACGAGACCGGCAATGCCTCTCTGACCGACCAGTATTTCGCGAAGATGGGGCTCCAGGTGCGGTACTTCATGCCGAAAAACAGCGTTGCGCCGCTGGCCTTCTTCTTTTTTGGTGATCTTCTGACCGATTATACCAATCTGGAGCTGATCGGTACCATCAGCACGATGGAGACCTTTCAGAAGATCTACCGCCCTGAGATCTACAACGCGAATTCCGCGGCCGGCGAATACTTTCAGCCGAACCTGCAGCATCAGGACCATTCGCTGACGCGGATTGTCTACGATCGGGGCGAACGCAGCCGACTGGCTTTTGAGCAAGGCAAGTTCGCCGAGGATCACTTCATCAAGCCCTACCAGGCGATTTTGAGCGAGTGGTCCGCTCAATACGCGCGCTGATGACCATGGAACGCAAAGGGTCGCCTCTCGTGACAACACTGCTCCCCACATCAACCGCCGGCAGCCTGCCCAAGCCCGCCTGGCTTTCAGAGCCCGAGAAGCTCTGGTCTCCCTGGAAACTAGAGGGACAGGAACTGGCGGAGGGCAAGCAGGACGCGCTGCGTGTGAGTCTCGCCGAGCAGCAGCACGCCGGCATCGACATCGTCAGCGACGGCGAACAAACCCGGCAGCATTTCGTGACGACCTTCATCGAGCATCTGAGCGGCGTCGATTTCGAGAAGCGTGAGACGGTCCGCATTCGCGACCGCTATGATGCGAGCGTGCCCACTGTCGTCGGCGCCGTGTCCCGCGAGAAGCCGGTCTTCGTCGAGGATGCCAAGTTCCTGCGCCAGCAGACCCAGGGCCCGGTCAAATGGGCCCTTCCTGGCCCGATGACGATGATCGATACGCTTTATGATGCACACTACAAGAGCCGCGAAAAGCTCGCCTGGGAATTCGCCACGATCCTCAACCAGGAAGCCAGGGAGCTAGAGGCGGCCGGCGTCGACATCATCCAGTTCGACGAGCCCGCCTTCAACGTGTTCTTCGACGAGGTGAATGACTGGGGAATCGCCGCCCTGGAGAAGGCCATCGAAGGTCTCAACTGCGAGACCGCCGTTCATATCTGCTACGGCTATGGCATCAAGGCCAATACGGATTGGAAGAAGACGCTGGGCTCCGAATGGCGCCAGTACGAAGAGATCTTCCCCAAGCTGCAGAAGTCGAACATCGATCTCGTCTCGCTGGAATGCCACAACTCCCATGTCCCCATGGAGTTGATCGAGCTGATCCGGGGCAAGAAGGTGATGGTTGGCGCCATCGATGTGGCCAGTGACACCATCGAGACGCCCGAGCAGGTCGCCGCCACCCTGCGCAAGGCGCTTCAGTTCGTGGATGCGGACAAGCTCTATCCCTGCACGAATTGCGGCATGGCGCCCCTCTCGCGCCGCGTCGCGCGCGGCAAGCTGAAGGCGCTCGGCGCGGGTGCGGAGATCGTCCGGCGGGAACTGACCTGCCAATAGGACGCCGCCTCGCGGTATACCTGCTTCCCGAAGACCCTGTGATCTTCGGGAAGTCCCCTTACGACAGGCGGACCGGTGCGGCTTGGCGCGTCGCCCGGCCCCTCGCCAGGCAGCGCGCGGAGCGGATCCACCCGTGCCTGACCGCTCGCCCTTCCGCACTGCGATAATGGCGCCCTTGCAGGGCATGGGCCTGGACCACCCTTTGACGAGAGACGACCCGCATGTCTGATGCCGCCCTTTTGGAGACCATCGATCCGCGCGCGCTCCGTGATTGCTGCGGCCGCTTCGCTACCGGTGTCACTGTCATCACCACGCGTACCGCCGAGGGCGATCACGGCATGACGGTCAGCGCCTTCATGTCGGTCTCGCTCGACCCGCCCCTGATCGCCATCTCGCTGAACCGCCAATCGAAGATGCTGGGCAAAGTGCAGACGTCCGGGCGCTATGCGGTGAACGTGCTGTCGCAGGACATGCATCTGCACGCGCTGCATTTCGCCGGCCGCCCCAACGACGCATTGGCTGACCTGTTTCTAGATCGCCACGGCCTGCCGATCCTGCGCAACGCCGCGGCCGTCATGCTGGCCGATGTCGTGCAGCAGGTCGAAACGGGGGATCACGTCATGTTCCTCGGCCATGTCCGGCATCTGGATCAGGACCCGGATGCCGCGCCGCTTCTGTTCCATGCAGGGCAGTTCGGCAGTCTTGCCGCCCATCGGGCCGATCACGCCGTGTGAAACGCGACCGAAGGCAGAACTGGCCCGCTCTGCGGGCTGAACGGCAGGCCTGAATGGGGCAACAGGCAGATGATTGCAAAGGCCGGCATCGAGACATCTCGCGGCGAGGCTTCGCCGCCGCCCTCATGGGCGGCCAACGCATGACTCCGAGCCGTCGTGGTCGGCTACACCTTCAACACGCGGTTCCTGCATCCGCTTCCATCCAGGTCGTGTCCCTGGACGTGGTGTAGGATCTGACTGTCGCTGAGGTGGCGGTCACCGTGGTGGTTCGTGGCAGGGTTGGGTTGCTGGACCTCAACCCATTGCTTTGGACTGACCACGATGACCGACGA
>JBEQBS010000081.1:0-10825 GCA_041639675.1 Rubritepida sp.
GCGAGGGTGTCGAAATCCTGGGCGTGGGCGGGGCGCAGCAGCGACAGAGCCAGCAGGATCAGCCAGAGGAAGCGCACGAGACCCCTTTCGAGGTTCCGGCCGCAAGGCGGCCGGCGCCGCCCGACCGGGCGTGCAGCCGGCGCACCAGCGGCGCTGCGAAGCCAAGCGCGCGGACGGGTTCCCATCGCACATCGCTTAGCGATGTGGATGGGGCCCGGTGCGCGCGCCCGGCGTTTGAGGGCATGGAAATCAAGCCAATCGCCGCCGCCTTCAGCGGCGGCGATTGGCGTTCTCGGGGATGAACGGGCTCCAATTCTCCGCCGCGATGGCGGTCGGCGTCTTGCTCACGATGTTGAACTGCCCATCCGCCTGGATCTCGCCGATCATCACCGGCTTGGTCAGGTGGTGGTTCGCCTTCATCTCGCTCTCGTAGCCCGAGGGAGCGGCGACCTTCTGGCCGATCATCGCCGTGCGCACCGCATCCACGTTCGTCGTGCCGGCCTGCGCCACCGCCTGCGCCCACATGCGGAAGCCGATCAGCGTGGCCTCCATCGGGTCGTTGGTGACGCGGCGCGGGTTGCGGATGTAGTTGCGCCACATCGTCACGAACTCGGTGTTGGCGGGCGACTGCACGGACATGAAGTAGTTCCACGCCGCCAGGTGGCCGACCAGCGGGCGGGTATCAATCCCGGCCAGCTCCTCCTCGCCCACGCTGAAGGCCACGCAGGGCACATCCTCGGCCTTGATGCCCTGGTTGCCCAGCTCGCGGTAGAAGGGGACGTTGGCGTCGCCGTTGATGGTGGAGACGATCGCGGTCTTCTTGCCCTCGCCGGCGAAGCGCTTCACGCGGGCGACGATGCCCTGCCAGTCGCTGTGGCCGAAGGGGGTGTACTCCTCCATGATGTCGGCGTTGCCGATGCCCTTGGAGTTGAGAAAGCCGCGCAGGATGCGGTTGGTGGTGCGCGGATACACGTAGTCCGTGCCCAGCAGCGCGATGCGCGTCGCCTCGCCGCCATCCTTGGACATGAGGTATTCGACGGCCGGGATGGCCTGCTGGTTCGGCGCGGCGCCGGTGTAGAAGATGTTGCGGCTCTCCTCCTCGCCCTCATACTGCACGGGGTAGAAGAGCAGCCCGTTCAGCTCCTCGAAGACCGGCAGCACCGACTTGCGGGAGACGGAGGTCCAGCAGCCGAAGGTCACGTCCACGCGGGAGACGGCGAGCAGCTCGCGCGCCTTCTCGGCGAAGAGGGGCCAGTTGGAGGCAGGGTCCACCACCACGGCCTCCAGCCGGCGGCCGCCGATGCCGCCGCGGCTGTTCTGCCATTCCACCATCATCAGCACGGTGTCGCGCAGCGCCGTCTCGCTGATCGCCATGGTGCCGGACAGCGAATGCAGCACGCCGACGCGGATGGGCGCGCCCTGGGCGTAGGCCGGTGCCGCGAGCGGCAGCGCGCCCATGCCCAGCAGCGCCGCGCGGCGAGAGATGGTGAATGCCATGCTTGTGCTCTCCTCAGACGCGGGCAGGCTGGCAGCGTGGCGGCGCCTGCGGAGATGAAAATCCGGACGGGAATGCACCGCCCGCGCAGGTCTTGCCCAAGCCATCACCGACATGTCACCGCGGCGCACAAAAACCGGGCGCGTGGACGCCGCGCGGCGAATCGCGCAGCTTCCGCCCGTGCAACCGGCCATCCGACACCAGCGCGCCCAGGGTGGCGTCAGCGCGCGCTTCGCCGCCGATGGCGTGCGGGAGCTGGCGCAATCCGCCCCGCTGCGCCTGCTGCTGCCCACGCCGGAGCGCGACGAGGCGCCAATCGCCGCGCTGTTGAACACGGGCGGCGGCCTGGCGGGCGGCGATGCGGTGGGGGTGGCGCTGGCGCTGGACCCGGGCGCGCGGCTGACGTTGGCGACCGCCGCGGCCGAGAAGGTGTATCGCAGCCTGGGCGACGCGACGCGGCTGGACGTGTCGCTGACGCTGGCCCCTGGCGCGGCGCTGGAATGGATCCCGCAGGAAACCATCCTGTTCGACGGCGCCGCGCTGGAGCGCCGTGGCGACATCGCCATGCACGGCGATTCGCGCGTGCTGCTGGCGGAAATGCTGGTCTTCGGCCGTGCCGCGCGGGGCGAATCCATCGCGGCGCTGCGCCTGCGCGACCGCTGGCGGCTGCGGCACGATGGGCGCCTCCTCTGGGCCGATGCGCTGCGGCTGGACGGGGCAGGGGCGCTGCACCACCCGCTGGGCCTCGCCGGCGCCAATGCGCAGGCGCTGCTGCTGCTGGCCGGCCCCGGTGCCGATGCGCTGCTGCCGATGCTGCGCGAGGCGCTGCCGCCAGGCGCCGGCTGCACCACGCCCGCCCCCGGCCTGCTGCTGGCGCGCCTGCTGGGCGAGGCACGGGCGGTGCGCGACGGCGTGGCGGCGCTGCTGCCCATCCTGCGGGCGGAATGGCTGGGCCAGCCGCGCCGCCTGCCGCGCCTCTGGACGAACTGACCCGAAGCGAAGCACGATGCCCCCATGCACCTGACCCCGCGCGAGAAGGACAAGCTGCTGGTCGCCATGGCCGCCCAGGTGGCGCGCCGCCGGCTGGAGCGCGGGGTGAAGCTGAACCACCCCGAGGCCATCGCGCTCATCACCGATTTCGTGGTGGAGGGTGCGCGCGACGGCCGCAGCGTGGCGGAGCTGATGAAGGCGGGCGGCGAGGTGCTCTCCCGCGCGCAGGTGATGGAGGGTGTGGCGGAGATGATCCACGAGATCCAGGTGGAGGCGACCTTCCCGGACGGCACCAAGCTCGTCACCGTGCATGGACCGATCCGGTGATCCCGGGCGAGGTGATCCCGGCCGAGGGCGAGATCGAGATCAATGCCGGGCGCGAGGCGGTGGAGGTCGAGGTGGCCAATACCGGCGACCGCCCGATCCAGGTCGGCAGCCACTATCATTTCCTCGAAACCAACCCGGCCCTGCGCTTCGACCGCGACGCGGCGCGCGGCCGCAGGCTGGACATCCCGGCCGGCACCGCCACCCGCTTCGAACCGGGCCAGACGCGGCGCGTGCGCCTGATCCGCTACGCCGGCCGCGGCGTCGTCCACGGCTTCCGCGGCGAGGTGGAGGGCCCCGCCTGATGCGCCTGTCCCGCCACGCCTATGCCGGCATGTACGGCCCCACCACCGGCGACCGCGTGCGCCTGGCCGATACCGAGCTGTTCATCGAGGTCGAGCGCGACCTCACGACATACGGCGAGGAGGTGAAGTTCGGCGGCGGCAAGGTGATCCGCGACGGCATGGGCCAATCCCAGGCCACGCGCGCCGAGGGCGCGATGGACACCGTCATCACCAACGCGCTGATCCTCGACCACTCCGGCATCTACAAGGCCGATGTCGGGCTGCGCGATGGGCGCATCACCGCCATCGGCAAGGCCGGCAACCCGGACACCCAGCCGGGCGTGGACATCGTCATCGGCCCGGGCACGGAGATCATCGCCTGCGAAGGGCGCATCCTGACCGCCGGCGGGATAGACCCGCACATCCACTTCATCTGCCCGCAGCAGATCGAGGAGGCGCTCGCCTCGGGCATCACCACCATGTTCGGCGGCGGCACCGGGCCGGCGCATGGCACGCTGGCCACCACCTCCACGCCCGGCGCCTTCCACCTGTCCCGCATGCTGATGGCGGCGGAATCCTTCCCGATGAACCTCGGCTTCCTCGGCAAGGGGAATGCCGCGCTGCCCGGCGCGCTTGAGGAGATGGCCCTGGCCGGCGCCTGCGGCTTCAAGCTGCATGAGGATTGGGGCACCACGCCCAAGGCGATAGACACCTGCCTGCGCGTGGCCGATGCGTATGACGTGCAGGTGGCCATCCACACTGACACGCTGAACGAATCCGGCTTCGTGGAGGAGACGATCCGCGCCATCGGCGGCCGCACCATCCAGGCCTTCCACACGGAGGGCGCCGGCGGCGGCCATGCGCCGGACATCCTGCGCGTCTGCGGCCTGCCCAACCTGCTGCCGAGTTCCACCAACCCCACCATGCCCTACACGGTGAACACGGCCGACGAGCACCTGGACATGCTCATGGTCTGCCATCACCTCGACCCGCGCATCCCCGAGGACATCGCCTTCGCCGAAAGCCGCATCCGCAAGGAGACCATCGCGGCGGAGGACGTGCTGCACGACATGGGCGCGATCTCGATGATGAGCAGCGACAGCCAGGCGATGGGCCGTGTCGGCGAGGTCATCATCCGCACCTGGCAGACGGCCCACAAGATGAAGCTCCAGCGCGGCCGCCTGCCGGGCGAGCAGGGCGACAACGACAACCTGCGCGCGCGCCGCTACATCGCCAAGTACACCATCAACCCCGCCATCGCGCAGGGCATCAGCGAACACGTGGGCAGCGTGGAGGTCGGCAAGCTGGCGGACCTGGTGATGTGGTCCCCGGCCTTCTTCGGCGTGAAGCCGGAGATGGTGCTGAAATGCGGCACCATCGCCGTGGCGCCGATGGGCGACCCCAACGCCTCCATCCCCACGCCGCAGCCGGTGCACTACCGGCCGATGTTCGGCGGCTTCGGCAAGGCGATGGTGGCCAGCGCCATCACCTTCACCTCGCGGGCGGCGCTGGATGCCGGCATCGGCGCGAAGCTCGGCCTGCAACGCCCGCTGCTGGCGGTGCGCAACACCCGCGCCGGCATCGGCAAGAAGGACATGGTGCTGAACGACGCCCTGCCGGTGATCGAGGTGGACCCCGAGACCTACGAGGTGCGCGCCGACGGCGTGCTCATCACCTGCGAGCCCGCCACCATCCTCCCCATGGCCCAGAGGTATTTCCTGTTCTGATGAGCGACGACCTGCCCCGCGCCACGCGCGTCATCCCCCAGGGCGCGGCCGGCGCCGCCGACACGGTGACGCTGGATTTCGACGACCGCTTCCGCCGCCGCAAGCGCTACGACGCCGAGGGCGGCCTTTCCTTCCTGCTCGATCTGCCGGAAGCCGTGGCGCTGCGCGACGGCGACGCGCTGGCGCTGGAGGATGGCCGCCGCATCGCCGTGCGCGCCGCGCCCGAGCCGCTGGTGGAAGTCACGGCCGGCCCCGCCATCGGCCTGCCGCGCCTGGCCTGGCACCTGGGCAACCGGCATTTGCCGGCGGAGATCGGCGAGGCGCGCATCCTCATCCGCCGCGACCACGTGATCGAGGCGATGCTGCGCGGCCTGGGCGCGGGCGTGCGGCTGGTGGAGGCGCCCTTCAACCCCGAGGGCGGCGCCTATGGCGAGCACAACCGCCAGCCCGGCCACCATCACCACCACCACGATGATGACGGCCATCACCACCATCACGGATGAGGCGCTGGCGCGGCTGCTGGCCTGGACCTCCCCCGCCTATCCGGTCGGCGGCTTCTCCTACAGCCACGGCATCGAGGCGGCGGTGGAGGCCGCCTTGTGCCGCGACCGCGAAGGGCTGCTGCGCTACATCCGTGCCGTGCTGCATGATGGCGCCGGTGCGGTGGACGGACCGCTGCTGGCCGCCGCGCACCGTGCCGCCGCGGCGGGCGACGCCGCCGCGCTGGATGACGCGGCGGAACTCGCCAACGCCTTCCGCGGCACGGCGGAGCTGGCGCTGGAATCGCGCCAGCAGGGCGGCTCCTTCGCCGCCGTGACGCTGGCCGCCTGGCCGGATGCGCGGCTCGCCGCCTTCGCCGCGCGGCACAAGGGGCGGCTGGCGCATGCGGTGGCCTTCGGCGCCGCCGCCGGCTTCCAGGCCGTGCCGCTGGAGCCCGCGCTGCACGCCTACCTGTCCGGCTTCGCCGCCAACCTGGTTTCGGCCGGGCTGCGGCTGGTGCCGCTGGGGCAGACGGACGGGCAGCTCGCCACCGCCGCCCTGGTGCCGGATATCCGTGCCGCCATGGCGCACGCGCTGGCCACCGGCCTGGACGACATCGCCACCTGCACGCCGATGCTGGACCTGCTCAGCATGGCGCACGAGACGCAATACACGAGGCTGTTCCGCTCATGAGCAATGGACCATTCAGGGTGGGCGTCGGCGGCCCCGTCGGCTCCGGCAAGACGGCGCTGCTGGAGCGGCTGTGCCGCCACCTGGCGCCGACCCACGACATCGCCGCCATCACCAACGACATCTACACGCGCGAGGATGCCGAGTTCCTCACCCGCGCCGGCTGCCTGCCGCCCGAGCGCATCATGGGCGTGGAGACCGGCGGCTGCCCGCACACGGCGATCCGCGAGGACGCCTCCATCAACCTCGCCGCCGTGGAGGAGATGAACGGCCGCTTTCCGGCGCTGGAGGTGCTGTTCATCGAGAGCGGCGGCGACAACCTGGCCGCCACCTTCAGCCCGGAGCTGGCGGACCTGACGATCTATGTGATTGACGTGAGCGCCGGCGACAAGATTCCCCGCAAGGGCGGGCCGGGCATCACGCGCTCCGACCTGCTGGTCATCAACAAGATTGACCTCGCCCCGCTGGTCGGCGCCGACCTGGGCGTGATGGACCGCGACGCCCGGAAGATGCGCGGCGCGCGGCCCTTCATCTTCACCAACCTCAAGGCGCAGCAGGGCGTGGCAGAGATCGCCGACTTCGTGCTGCGCCAGGGCGGCCTCACGCGAAGGTGATGGCGTCCGTCACCTGCTGGCCGGTGAGGCCGGTGAAGGTGATGGTTCCCTCCGCGGTCGCGGCCTGCACGACCGTGCTGCTGAAGGCCTCGACGAAGCCGAAGTCAATCACCGTCACCTGAGCCATGGCGGTGATGCCGGAGGCCGCGGCGAAGCGCAGCGCGAAGGCCCCGGCCTGCGCGCCGGTGACCAGGTCGCCGCCGAAGCCGGCGGCGTCGAGCAGGAACACGTCGGCGCCGCCGGCGGCGGAGATCACGTCGTCGCCCGCGCCGCCCACCAGCGTGTCGCCGAAGGCGGAGGAGACGAGGGTGTCGTTGCCCGCGCCGCCATCCAGCGTGTTGCCGCCGGCGGCATTGCCGATCAGCACCTGCGCGCCGCCGCCGCCGGAGAGGACGCGCGCGGCATCGGTCAGCACCGCCGTCTCCAGGAATTCCGGTGCGGTCCAGCCATCGGTGGAGACGAAGGCGACGTCGGCGCCGCTGCCGGCGAACTCGACGGCGAGGTCGGTGGCATCGGCGATGACGTAGAGGTCGTCGCCCGCGCCGCCTTCCATGCGGTCGGCGCCGCCGCCGCCGATCAGCCAGTCCTTGCCGCTGTTGCCGTAGAGCGTGTCGGCGAAGGTGCCGCCATACAGCGTGTCGTCGCCGCCGCTGCCGGCCAGGGTGGTGCCGGCATCGGCGAAGCTCGCCAGCGTCGCGGCCGTCACCGTCGCCAGCGCCCGGCCGGCGCCGTAGAGCAGGGCGGCCTCGACATTGCCGGTGAGGGTCCAGGCATCGGCGTTGACCAGGGCGGTGTCGGTGCCGCCGCCGGAAACCTCGCCGGTGAAGGTGCCGCCGGTGGAGACGAAGAACAGGTCGTCGCCATTGCCGCCGAAGAAGGTGTCGTTGCCGCCATTGCCGAAGAAGGTGTCGTTGCCGTCCCCGCCGCCCAGCGTGTCCGTGCCGCTGCCGCCGATCAGCGTGTCGTTGCCGTTGCCGGCGAAGATGTTGGAGCCCAGCGTGGCGTTGGCGTAGATCACCTCGTTGGCGGTGCCGCCATTCACCCGGGTGGCGGTGCCCTGGAGGCTGAGGGTCTCGATGCTGCTGAAGGACGTCCAGCCATCGGTGAAGACGAAGGCCACGTCCGCCCCTTCGCCTGCCGCCTCGTATACGCTCTGGCTGCCGCCGCGGATCGCGTAGACGTCGTCTCCCGTCCCGCCGCTGAGGAACTCGACCTCCATCATGCCGACGCCGCCGCTGCCGGCGTCCAGCAGGTCGTTGCCGGCGCCGCCGAACAGCGAGTCGGTGCCGAAGCCGCCCGTCAGCGTGTCGTTGCCATCCCCGCCATTCAGCGTGTCGCCGCCGCCGCCGCCGCTCAGCGTGTCGTCGCCGCCCTGGCCCAGCAGCAGCTCGCCCCCGGCGGAGGAGCCGGTGAGGCTGTCCTTGAAGGCGCCGCCCTGCACGGCGCGGATGCCGATCAGCGTGTCGGCGTTGCCCCAGCCATCGGTCGCCGTGCCGGCGCCCAGGTCGGCGGTGATGCCGCTGGCATCGGCATCCACGTCGTTGCCGTAGTTGGCGACGACGCGGGTCGCGCCCTCCGGCGCCACCAGCGTGTCGGCGCCGTTGTTGCCGTTGAGGAAGGTGAAGGTGGAGGGGGTGGCACCGGCCACGCCCACCAGGATGTCGGCGAAGGCGGTGCCGCCGACGCTTTCCAGGTTCAGCACGGTGTCGGAGGTGCCCCAGGCGTCAATGGCGGTGTTGGCGGCCAGCGTGACGCCGCCCGCCACCACGTCGCCCCCGCTGAGGTTGACGCGCACCCCGGTGGTGATGGCCGGCGCATTGGCCGACTGGTCGTCCATCTGCAGGAAGTCCACGCCGTCGCCGCCGTTGATGAGGTCGGTGCCGCGGCCGCCATGGAAGTTCTCGTTGCCGCTGCCACCGTTCAGCGTGTCGTTGCCGTCGCCGCCCACCAGGTATTCCATGCCGGAAATCTGGTCGGTGCCGCCCAGGCCGCCCAGCGTGTCGTACTTGGCGACCGTGCCGGAGGCGATGCTGGCGACGATCTTGCCCGGCCCCTGGAAGCGGTAGGCATCGAAGCCGCCGGCCCCGGCCAGCACCTTGCTGCCCTGGTGGTTCAGCACCTCGAAGGTGTCGTTGCCGGCGCTGCCGGTGACGGTGTCGTCGTGGTTGGACAGGCGCAGCCGCAGCACGCCCGTCAGCGTGTCGGCGCCGTCGAAGCCGTCCTGGCTGACCACCCCGGTGGCCAGGTTGGCGATGATGCCCTTGGTGGCGTCGCTGTAGTCCACCGCGATGCGGCCATTGCCGCTGGCGGTGATGGCGTCGTTGCCCGCGCCGGGGCGGAAGCGCAGCGTGAAGGCGCTGGCGCCGGAGGCCGGGCCGGTGAAGCTGTCGGCGAAGGCGGTGCCGAGGATGTCGGTGATGAAGGCCAGCGTGTCGGTGCCGCCCGCGGCCTTGGCGACCGTGCCCGAGGTCATGGTGGCGTAGGCGACGGTGACGCCGCCCTCCAGCCCCGTGACGTTGGAGCGGTAGTCCACCGTGCGCCGCGCGGCGCCGCTGGCCGAGTAGCTGTCATTGCCCAGGGAGGCGATGAAGTTGCCGCCCACGCCGCCGGCATTCATCACGTCGTCGGACCCGCTGCCCAGGACGTGGCGCACGCCGTTGAGCGTGTCCACGTCGCCCCAGCCATCCGTGACCGTGCCGGCGGCGAGGTTGGCGGTGATGCCGCCCGGATTGCCGGAATAGCTGGCCACCGTGAAATCGTTGATGGCGCCGGCCCAGAGCGCATCGGCGCCCTGGCCGCCATTCAGGTAGCTGTAGAGGGTGAGCGAGCCATCCCCCACCAGCACGTCGGCGAAGCTGGTGCCGCCGACATGGCGGATGCCGGTGCCGAAGCTGTCGGTGCCGCCCTGGCCGTCCAGCCCGGTGCGCGCGGCGATGCCCGCGACCAGGGCGCCGCTGAGGTTGACCTGCACGCCCGTCGTCGCCTCCTGCAGGCCGCCCAGGCGGTAGAAGACGGCGGAGCTGGAATCGGCGGTGCCGATGAAGCGGTCGTTGCCGGCGCCGCCGTAGAAGCTGTCGCTGCCGCCATTGCCGGTGAAGGTGTTGGCGCGGTCATTGCCCCAGAAGCGGTCGGCGCGGGCGGTGCCGACCACGTTCTCGATGCTGCGGAAGGTGTCGGTGCTGCCCGAGGGATCCAGTGCGGTGGCGGCGGCGACGGTCGTGGAGCCGAGCGTGACGGCGGTGGCGGACAGGTTGGCGAGGGCGCCGGCGGTGACGGCGCCCGTGCCGGAAAGGGCCTCGTCGAAGCTGAAGGTGTCGTTGCCGCCGCCGCCCTGGGCGTTGTCCGCCCCCGCCCCACCCGCGAGCAGGTCGTCACCCGAGGAGCCGTAGAGGGTGTCGTTCCCCTCGCCGCCGGTCAGGGTGTTGCTGGAGGAGTCTCCGGTGATGCCGATGCTCGCGTCCAGCACATCGTCGCCGGCGCCACCGGACAGGAAGTCGGCCCCCGAATCGCCATGCAGGCTGTCGTTGCCATCCTCGCCATACAGGGTGTCGTCGCCGCGCGAACCGATGAGGGTGTCGTTGCCCGTTCCGCCGAACAGCGTGTTGCTGCTCGTGTCGGTGCCGTTGTACTGGTCGGCGGCCCCGTAGAGGCTGTCGTCGCCCTCGCCGCCAAGCAGGATGTCGGCACCGTCATTGCCCCAGAGCGTGTCGTTGCCGCCCTCGCCGGACAATGCGTCGGCGCCGGTGCCGCCGAGGATGACATCGTCGCCGGCGCCGCCGGACAGCGTATCATTGCCGTCCAGCCCGAGGATCTCGTCGTTGCCGGCCGTCGCGGCCCCGCCCGTCACGCCCGCGCTTGCCCCGGCCGTGTCCACCACGTCGTCGCCCGCGGTGCCGGTGATGGTGTTGACGGGGGGCGCTTCGCTGTCCGGGTCCAGGAAGTCGTCGTCCGACATGCTGGTGATGGCGCTGCCTGACATTGAACGCGTCCTCCGTTGCCGTAACCGCTGGATAACGTTAACCGTTAATCAATTCCTGGCAAGCGGAAGGTGTGACGTTTCTGCGGCGGTCAACCCAGGGCGCAGGGGGATCTCAGGACGGTCTCCGCCGCCGCGCTCCATCCATCCCCCTCATGCAGCACCAGCGCCGGCAGCACCGCATCCGGCCCGCGCCCGGCCTTCACGCCGCGCAGCAGGATGCGCTTCGCCGCCACGCCCGCGCG
>JBEQBS010000082.1:0-10827 GCA_041639675.1 Rubritepida sp.
ACGCTCTTCCGATCTGGCGCGGCTGCGCCTGCGATGAGCGCGCGGCTGCGCCCGGGGTGAGGGCGCCTCATCCGCCGCGGTGATGGCCGCCATCACCTCCGGCGCGGTTGCGGCATGGCGGATCGGGCGCATCTTCCGGCCATCGCATTGCCGGAGGGTTCCCCCATGAGCGCCATCGAGATCGTCTTCCATTCAGGCTACGGCCACACCGCGCGCATGGCCGAGGCTGTGGCGCAGGGCGCGGGCGGCGCGCTGCTGCCGATCTCCGCCGAGGGCATGCTGGACGATGCCGCCTGGGCGCGGCTGGCGGCCGCGAAGGCCATCATCTTCGGCAGCCCCACCTACATGGGCGGGCCGTCCTGGCAGTTCAAACGCTTCGCCGACGCCTCCTCCAAGCCCTGGTCCCAGGGGCTGTGGAAGGACAAGCTGGCCGGCGGCTTCACCAACTCCGCCTCCATCAACGGCGACAAGGCGCTGACCATCCAGTACATGACCGCGCTGGCCATGCAGCAGGGCATGCTCTGGGCCGGCACCGGCATGATGCCGGCCAACACCAAGGCCGCGCAGCGCAACGACGTGAACTGGCTGGGCGGCTTCAGCGGCGCCCTGGCGCAGAGCCCCGCCGACGCCTCCGTGGAGGAGATGCTGCCGGGCGACCTGGAGACAGCGCGGCTCTTCGGCGCCCGCATCGCCGCCCTGGCCGCCCGGCTGGGCTGAGGCGCATCGCCGCCGGGCCATTCCGCGTGCCGCAGGGTGCGGCAGGCGGCATGGCCACGCGCCCGCATCGCCGCCCGGCCGGATGCGCTACTCCACCCGGCCGATCCGCTGGACGGCGCGCACCAGCCGCGCGCTGTCCTCGGCCAGGAAGCGCGCGAAATCCGGCGCGTCCAGGTAGCGCGGCGGGCTGCCCGCGGCCTCGAAGGCGCGCAGCGCCTCGGGGTCGCGCATCGCCGCTGCGAAGCCCTCGCGCAGCCGGGCCAGGATGGGGGCGGGCGTGGCGGCCGGCGCCATCAGCCCGGCCCAGATGTAGAATTCCACATCCGCGAAGCCGCGCTCCATGAAGGTCGGCACCTCGGGGAAGGCGGGGGCGCGCTCGCGGCCCCAGCAGGCCAGCACGCGCAGCCGGCCGGACTGCACATGCTGCGTCAGCGTGCCCGGCGCCGAGGCCAGGGCCTGGATGTTGCCCGAGAGCAGCGCCGTGATCGCCGGCCCCGCCCCGGTGAAGGGCACGTGCAGCAGGCGGATGCCGGCGCTGGCGGCGAACATCTCCATCGCCACGTGCAGCGTGCCATAGGCGCCGGAGGAGCCGTAGGGGATGTCGCCCGGGCGCGCCTTCGCGGCCTCGACGAACTGCTCCAGGCTCTGCCAGGGGGCGTTGGCGGGCACGGCCAGCATGGTGGGGTCGGCATTGACCAGGCCGATGGGGGCGAACTGGCTCACCTCATAGGGCGCGGGGCGGCCGAAGAGGCGCTCCGCCTCCGGGATCACCGCGAGCGAGGAGAGCGCCATCAGCAGCGTGTGGCCATCGGGTGCCGCGCGGGCCACCACGCCGGAACCGATGGCCCCCGCGCCGCCGGGGCGGTTCTGCACCACCACCGGCTGGCGGAAGCCGCGCTCCATCGCCGCCGCGACGGGCCGCGCGGCGAGATCCGCCTGGCCGCCGGGCGGGAAGCCGACGACCATGGTGATGGCGCGGTCGGGGAAGGGGGCCTGCGCCCGTGCGGTCACCGGCAGGAGGGCGGCGCCGGCGAGCAGGCCGCGGCGATGCATCGTCATTCCACCCTCCCGATACGCCGCACCGCGGCGACGAGTCGCGCGCTGTCCTCGGCGAAGAACTGGCGGAATTCCTGCGGCCCGAGATGCGCGGCGCGCGAGCCCGCGGCCTCGAAGGCGCGCGACACCTCGGGGTTGGCCATGGCCTCGGCGATGGCCTCGGCCAGCCGGGCCTGGATGGGCGCCGGCGTGGCGACGGGGGCGAAGACGCCGGCCCAGTTGTAGAACTCCACCTCCCGCAGCCCCAGCTCCTGCCAGGTGGGCAGCTCGGGGAAGGCGGGAGAGCGGTCGCGGCCCCAGGTGGCGAGCGCCCGCAGCCGGCCGCCCTGCACATGCTGCAGCACCAGGCCCGGCGCGGCCGCCGCAGCCTGGGTCTGCCCGCCCAGCACCGAGGCCACGGCCGGGCCGCCGCCCTGGAAGGGCACATGGAGCATCTCGATGCCCGCGGCCTTCTCCATCATCGCCATCGGCACGTGCAGCGTGGCGTAGGTGCCGCCGGAGCCATAGGCGATGGAGCCCGGCCGGGCGCGGGCGGCGGCGAGGAAGGATTGCGCGTCGCGCCAGGGGCTGTCGGCGCGGACCACCAGCACCGGCGCATCCGACAGCACGCGGGCGATGGGGGCCAGGGCCGCGGGGTCATAGGGCGCCGGGCGGTCGAACAGGCGCTCGCTCTCGGGCAGGACCGCGAGGGTGGAGAGCGACATCAGCAGCGTGTAGCCATCGGCGGGCGCGCGGATGGCGGCCACCGTGCCGATGGCGCCGCCGGCGCCGGCGCGGTTCTGCACCACCACCGGCTGGCGCAGCGGCTTGTCCAGCGCCGCGGCCAGGGGCCGGGAGGCGAGGTCCGCCTGGCCGCCCGGCGTGAAGGGCGCGATGAGGGTGAGCGGGCGCGTGGGCCAGGGGGCCTGGGCGCGGGCGTGCGGCGCCAGCAGCAGGGCGGGCGCGGCCAGGGCGGCGCGGCGGGTGATGGTCATGGACATTCCTCCATGCCGCGCCTCCTGCCGGGAATCCGCGGCGCTGTGAAGCCCGGCGGGGCCTCAGCCCTGCTGCTGCGGCTTGGCCGGGGCGAGCTGCACCACCTGGGCCGGCGCCGCCGGGCGCGGCGGCGGGGTGGGGGCCGGGGTGGCGATCAGCCGGCGGCGGGCGGCCTGGGCGAGGGGCTGGCGGAGCATGGCGGGGGACCTTCTTCCGACTACGCGACCGGGTTCTCGAGCACGCCGATGCCCGGCACCTCGATGCGCACCACGTCGCCGGGCTTGAGGAAGACCGGCGGGTTGGAGCCGATGCCCACGCCCGCCGGGGTGCCGGTGGCGATCACGTCGCCAGGCTCCAGCGTGATGCCGGCCGAGATCGCCTCGATCAGCGTGGGGATGTCGAAGATGAGGTCGCTCACCGGCGCGTGCTGCCGCCGCTGGCCGTTGACGTAGGTGGAGAGGGTCAGCGCCGTGGGGTCCGGCACCTCGTCCGCCGTGAGGATGGCGGGGCCCATGGGGCAGAAGCTGTCCAACCCCTTGCCGAGGATCCACTGGCTGTGGCGCTTCTGCAGGTGCCGCGCCGTGACGTCGTTGACGATGGTGTAGCCGAAGACGTGCTTCAGGGCGTCCGCCTTGGCGATGCCGCGGCCGCCGGTGCCGATGACGACCGCCAGCTCGCCCTCGTAGTCCAGCCCGCCGGTGGGATCGAGACGGGAGAGGATCGGCTCGCCATGGGCGATGATGGAGGTGTGCGGCTTGGAGAAGACGACGGGGAAGGGCGGCACCACGTCCTTCGCGCCGCCATCGAAGCCGGAGCCGGCGAATTCCTTCGCGTGCTCATGGTAGTTCTTGCCGACGCAGAAGATGTTCTTGGGCGTGCGCGGCAGCGGCGCCAGCAGCCGGCATTCCGTCACCAGGGCCGCGCCCTCGCAGGCGGCGCGGATGGCGGCGAGGTCGGCGATGGCGTCCATCATGCTGCGCGGGCCGAGGTCCCGGATGCCCGAGGCCGTGAGCGCGCCCAGCCGCGCGCCATTCCCGCAATCGAAGGTGACAAGCCGCATCCGCGTTCCGCCCCGTGTCCCAGCCGCCGGGGCGTGAAGCACGATTGCGGTGACGTTACAAGACGGGCGCGGCGGGGGCCTGGACGGCGAGTTCCAGGGCGCGGGCGCCGCGCAGGGCCAGGTCGTCCCGGTAGAGCGCGGCGGCCACCTGCACGGCGCGCGGCATGCCCGCGGAGTCGAGGCCCACCGGCACGGAGATGGCCGGCTGGCGCGACAGGTTGAACAGGAAGGTCCAGGGCGCCCAGTCGCGCCACAGCGCCAGCTCCGGCTGCACCGTGGGCTGGTCGGCGGCCGGGGCGGCGGTGGGGGTGCAGGGGGTCAGCAGCAGGTCGAATCCGGCGTGGAACTGCGCCATGGCGTGCGCGGCCTCGATCCGCAGCGCCTCGGCGCCCAGGAAGTCGGCCGCGCTCATGCTCTGCTGGTGGCGGGCCACCTCCAGGATGCCGGCATCCAGCAGGGCGCGGCGCTCCTCGGGGATGCTCGCCACCAGCCTCGCCAGCGCCACGCCCCAGACGCGGCCGAAGATGGCGCGCACATCTGGCAGGGCGGGCGCCGCCTCCTCCACGATGGCGCCCTGGGCTTCCAGGGCGGCGGCGGCGGCATCCAGCGCGGCCCAGCCTTCCGCGTCGCAGGGGGCGTCGAAGCCCTGGCGGCGCAGCAGGGCCACGCGCAGGCCGCGGACGCCGGATTCGATGCCCTCGCGCCAGTCGCGCGCATCATCGGGCAGGCAGAAGGGGTCGCGCCGGTCATGCCGGGCCAGGGCGTTCAGCATCAGCGCCGAGTCGCGCACGGAGCGCGCCATGGGGCCGGCCACCGCGACGCCGCTGAAGGCGCCCAGCGGCCATTGCGGCACCCGCCCGAAGGAGGGCTTCACGCCGACCACCCCGCACCAGGCGGCTGGGATGCGGATGGAGCCGCCCGCATCGGTGCCGATGTGCAGCGGCCCGAAGCAGGCCGCCGCCGCCGCGCCGGCGCCGGAGGAGGAACCGCCCGGCGTGCGCGCGCGGTCCCACGGGTTGCGGGTGATGCCGTGCAGCGGGCAGTCGCCGGGCGACTTCCAGCCGAACTCGGTGGTGGTGGTCTTGCCGATGATGACGGCGCCGGCGTTCTTCAGCCCCAGCACGGCCGGGCTGTCCTCCGGGGCCGACGTGGCGTCGGTGGTGCGCGAGCCGCGGCGGGTGGGGAAGCCCGCCAGGTTCAGCAGGTCCTTCACCGTGGCCGGCACGCCGTCCAGGGGCCCGATGGGGCGGCCGGCCATCCAGCGGGCCTCGCTCTCGCCCGCCTGCTGGAGGGCGCGGGGGTTGAGGCAGGCGAAGGCGTTGACCCAGGGGTTCATGCGCGCCACGCGCTCCGTCACCGCCTTCAGCGCCTCGACAGGCGACAGGCGGCGCGCGGCGTAGAGGGCGAGGAGGTCTTCGGCGGTCATCAGCGCCGGGTCTGTCGCGGTCATGGGCGCAGGATGCCCGCCGCGCGCAGCCGCGTCACTTCCTCCGCCCCCAGGATGGGCGTGAGGATTTCGTCATTGTGCGCGCCCAGGCGCGGCGCGGCGTGGCGCAGCACGTTGGGCGTGCGCGACAGGCGCGGGGTTTCGCCGGACATGGGCAGCGTGCCGCCGGGCATGTCGGCGTCCTCCACCTCCACCAGCGCGGCGCGGCCCAGCACGTAGGGGTCCTGCTCCAGCCGCTCCGCGTCCATGATCGGGCCGATGGTGACGCCCGCGCGGTCGAAGAAGGCGCAGCATTCGGCCAGCGTCATGGCGCCGACGAAGCCGCCGATGATGGCGTCCAGCTCCGCCGCGTGCCTCAGCCGCTGCGGGTTGGTGGCATAGCGCGGGTCGCTCACCAGCTCCTCGCGGCCGATGGCGCGGAACAGCTTTTTCGTCATGCCCTGGGTGGAGGCGGAGAGGCACACCCAGCCGCCATCCTTCGTGGCATAGGCGTTGCGCGGCGCGGTGTTGGTGGAGCGCGAGCCGGTGCGCGGCTTCCTGCGCCGCGTGATGCGCCAGTTCGCCATCTGCGGGTCCAGCACGGCGAAGAGCGGCTCGAACAGCGAGAGGTCCACCACCTGGCCCTCGCCCGTCGCCTCGGCGTGGCGCAGGGCGATCATGGCGCTCGCGGCGCCGTGCAGCCCGGCATAGGTGTCGCCCATGAACATCGGCGGCAGCACCGGCTCGCGGTCCTCGAAGCCGTTGATGGCGGCGAAGCCGGAATAGCCCTCCACCAGCGTGCCGAAGCCGGGCTTGTGGCGGAACGGCCCGTCCTGCCCCCAGCCGGAGATGCGCAGGATCACCAGCGCCGGGTTGATGGCGTGCAGGGTTTCGGGCGCCAGCCCCATCGCCTCCAGCACGCCGGGGCGGAAGGATTCCACCAGCATGGCGGCGCCTTCCACCAGGCGCCTCACCACGGCGATGGCCGCCGGCTCGCGCAGGTTCAGGCAGAGGCTGCGCTTGTTGCGGCAGATGGTCTTCCAGGAGGTTTCCACGCCCTCCACCCGCCAGGCGCGCAGCGTGTCGCCCTCGGGCGGCTCCACCTTGATGACGTCGGCCCCGGCATCGGCCAGCACGCGCGTCGCCGTGTTGCCGGCGACGAGGCGCGAGAGGTCCACCACGCGCAGGCCGTGCAGCGGGCCGCGGGCGTGGGGGTCGAAGGATTTGCGGGGGATGTCGGCCATGGCGGCGCACCGTCGCGCGCCGCGGCCGCTTCGTCAAAGCGGGGTGACGCGCGGCGTGGGCGGCAGCACGGGGTCATGGGTGCAGAGGATCTCCACCTGCGCCGGCTGGGTGATCCGCAGCGCGCGCAGCGCGGCGGCGCTGGCGTGGCGCTGCGCGGCGTCGGACTGCATCACGGCCTCGTAGGCCAGGGCCAGGGGCGGGGCGCGGCCCTCCGCCTCCAGCTCCGCATGCATGAAGACGGCGTCGCCGGCATGCAGCACCCAGCCATCCGCCGCGCGCACCGCCACGCCGCAATGGCCGGGCGAATGGCCAGGCAGCGGCACCAGCAGGATGCCCTCCGGCGGGCCGGCCAGGGTGGCGAAGCCGAACCAGTCCGGCCCCTGCGTGGCGTGCTCGGCCATCGCCGCCGGAAGCTGCGCCGGGCGCCAGCGCTGCCGGGCCTTCATCCCGTCCTGCGCGCGGGCGGCCGCGGCCTCGATGGCGGAGACATGGACCTCGGCCCAGGGGAAGTCGGACAGGCCGCCGGCATGGTCGAAATCCAGGTGCGTCATCACGATGTGGCGCACGGCCCGCGGGTCCAGGCCGGCGCGGCGGAGCTGGGTGATGGCGGCGAGGTCGGGCGTGAGCGTCGGCCGGTCGGACCAGCGCATGGCGGCGGCGATGCGCCCGGGCTCGGCGGCGTCCTGCAGGCCGAAGGAGGTATCCACCAGCACCAGCCCATCGGGATGCTCCAGCAGCAGGCAGCGGCAGGCCAGCCGCGCCGGGCCCAGCCCGGGCGAGACGCCATCCCACAGGCGGCCGCCATAGGGGCGCAGGAAGCCGGCGTCGAAGGCATGAATACGCATGGAACGGCGAACGGCCCGGCGGCGCGGGCGGTTGCTACTCCACGGTGATGTTGGCCAGCCGCGCCACCTCGCGGAAGCGTGCGATGTCGCCGGCCAGGATGTCGGCGAACTCCGCGGGGGTGCTGCCGGCCGGCGTCGCCCCTTCGGCCTCGTAGAGGCGGCGGATGGCGGGGTCCTCCAGCACGGCGCGAACATGGGCGTTGATGGCGGCGGCGTCGGTGCCGCGCGGCGCCAGCAGGCCCCACCAGATGCTGGCCTCGTAGTCCAGACCCGTGGACTCCCGCACCGTGGGCACGGGCAGGCCGCTGCCGGGCGCGGTGGCGGCCAGCACGCGCACCCGGTTCTCCCGCACGGGGCCCGAGGCGCTGGCGATGGTGGTCAGCAGCAGCGGCACGTGGCCGGCGACGAGGTCCGTCACCGCCGGCGGCATGCCGCGATAGGGCACGTGGTTGAGGCGCACCCCGGCCTTCTGCGCCAGGTATTCGGTGATGAGGTGGTTGATGCCGCCCGGCCCGGAGCTGCCATAGTCCACCTGCCCCGGATTGGCACGGGCATGGGCCAGCAGCGCCGCCATGTCGCGCGGCGGGAAGTCCGGGTGGGTCAGCACCAGGAAGGGCGCGCGGGCCAGCAGCGCCACGGGCTGGAAGGAGGCCTGCGCGTCATAGGGCGTGCGCTGCACCACGGCGGAGGCGGCAAAGCTGGAGGACGTGACCATCAGCGTGGTGCCGTCGGGCGCGGCCTGGGCCACCTGGCCGGCGCCGATGGCCCCGCCGGCGCCGGGGCGGTTCTCGATCACCACCGGCACGCCCATGCGGGCCTGGAGGCGCTCGGCCAGCGGCCGCGCGATGACGTCGTTGGAGCCGCCGGGCGGGAAGGGGACGATGATGCGCACCGGCCGCGCCGGCTGGGCAAGGGCAGGGGTGGCGAGGGGGAGGGCGAGGAGCGCGCGGCGGAGCATGCGCGGCAGGATGCGCCGGCGCGCGCGGCGTGAAAACCCTTGCGCCGCGCCCGCCCCCTGCGGCCACCATGCGCGCCATGCACACGACCCGCCGCGCCGCCCTCGCCCTTCCCGCCGCCCTGCTGGCCGCGCCCGCCCTGGCGCAGCCCGCCAATGCCCGCACCCTGCGCTTCGTGCCGCAGAGCGACGTGACGGTGCTGGACCCGCTGTGGTCCACCGCCTTCGTCAGCCGCAACCACGCCTACCTGGTCTATGACACGCTCTACGGGCTGGATGCCGAATACCGCGCCCAGCCGCAGATGGCCGAGGGCCATGCCGTGGAGGATGGCGGCCGCACATGGACCATCACGCTGCGCCCCAACCTGCGCTTCCATGACGGCGAGCCGGTGCGGGCGGCGGATTGCGTGGCCAGCATCCGCCGCTGGGGCGCGCGCGACGCCTTCGGCCAGGCGCTGCTGGCCGCGACCGACGAGCTGGCGGCGCTGGATGACCGGCGCCTGCGCTTCCGCCTGAAGGCGCCCTTCCCCCTGCTGCCCGAGGCGCTGGGCAAGCCCACCGTCACCGTGCCCTTCATCATGCCCGAGCGCCTGGCGCGCACCGACGCCGCGACGCAGGTGAGCGAGATGGTCGGCTCCGGCCCCTTCCGCTTCGTGGCGGGGGAGCGCGTGGCCGGCGCGCGCACCGTCTATGCCCGCAACGAGGCCTATGTCCCGCGCGAGGGCGCGGCCAGCTTCACCGCCGGCGGCAAGGTGGCCCACCTGGAGCGCGTGGAATGGGTGGTGATGCCCGATGCCGCCACCGCCGCCGCCGCGCTCCAGAACGGCGAGGTGGACTGGTGGGAGCAGGCCAGCACGGACCTGCTGCCGCTGCTGCGCCGCAACCGCAACGTGGAGGTGGCGCGCAACGACCCCGCCGGCTGGATGGGCATCCTGCGCTTCAACCACCTGCAGCCGCCCTTCGATAACCCGGGCATCCGTCGCGCCTTCCTGCTGGCGGTGAACCAGGCCGATCACATGCAGGCCGTGGCCGGCGCCGACCGCGCGATGTGGAATGACGGGGTGGGCATCTTCACCCCCGGCACGCCGCTGGCCAATGACGAGGGGCTGGGGGTGCTGACCGGCCCGCGCGACATGGCCGCCGCGCGCCGCGCCCTGGCCGATGCGGGCTATCGCGGCGAGCGCGTGGTGATGCTGGTGGCGACCGACCTGCCCATCGTGCGCGGGTTGAGCGAGGTGGGCGCCGATATGATGCGCCGCCTGGGCGTGAACCTGGAGGTGCAGTCGCTGGACTGGGGCACGGTGCTGGCCCGCCGCGTCTCGCGCGAGCCCGTGGAGCGCGGCGGCTGGTCCTGCTTCTACACCTTCACAGGCGGGCTGGACCTGGCCTCGCCGGCCGGGGCCTCGACGCTGCGCGGCAACGGGCCGAATGCCTGGATCGGCTGGCCGAATGCGCCGGAGCTGGAGCGGCTGCGCGACGCGTGGTTCGCGGCGGATGGGCTGCCGGCGCAGCAGGCCATCGCCCGGCGCATCCAGGCGCAATGCTGGCAGGACGTGCCGATGATCCCGGTGGGGCAGTATTTCCTGGCCACGGCGCACCGGCGCAACGTGACGGGGCTGCTGACCGGGGCGCCGCTGTTCTGGAACGTCAGGAAGGGGTGATGACGGAAGGCCGACCGGCTGTCTTCCTTCCTTTCGCGCTGATCCAGGCGGCTGCGGTGCTCGTGTCTCCCGCCGTGATGGCCTTGCTCGGGGCCTCGGCGCCGGAGCGGCCCGTGGCCATCGGCATGATGCTCCTCGTCATGGCCGCGCCCGGCATCCTGCTGACGAGCGGAGCCGCCGCCATCGCCGTCCGGTTGGCCGGGCGCCTGTCGCTGCCGGCGGTGGGCGGCCTTGCGCTTCTCTGGGGCATGGTCGGGACGTGCATCTCCATCATCCTGGCGTCGCCGGACAATGAGGCGCACCGCGTTCACGCTGGCGTCCTGCTGGCGCTGCTCACCGGCTGCGCGGCCATGCCCCTGCTGGCCGCCTGGTGGTGGTCGCGGCCTTCAGCGCGATGAGGCGCGGTGCAGCGCCAGCCGGTAGCGGACGGCATCGGCGCGCAGGCGTAGCACCTCGTCATCCAGCGGCGCGCCGTCGGCGCCGTGGGTCAGGCGCGCCACCACCAGCAGCGGGGCACCGGGTGCGATGCCCAGCAGCGCGGCGGCCTCCGGCGCGGCGGGTTCGGCGCCGATCTCCAGCGCGGCGCGGCCCAGCGGGGTGGCGAGTTCCCCCTCCAGCAGGGCGAAGACGTCGCGCCCGGCCAGGTCCTGCGTGGCCAGGCGGCGGCCCAGCGCCAGCGGGAACCAGCTTTCGTCCAGGGATAGCGGCGCGCCGTCCAGCAGGCGCAGGCGGCGCAGGAAGGTGGCCGCCATGCCCGGCGGCAGGGCCAGGCGCCCGCGGACGGCATCGGGCGGCGTGCGCTCCTCCAGCGCCAGCACCCGGTTGCGCACGGCGCGGCCGGCCAGGGCCTCGGCCAGCCCGGCCAGGCGGTCCAGCCCATGCAGCGC
>JBEQBS010000083.1:0-10709 GCA_041639675.1 Rubritepida sp.
GCCGGCGCCGTGGCCGAGGTCCGCGCCGCCGCCGCCGCCCTGGCCGCCACCGCCGCGCGCGAGGTCATCGCCACCCAGCACACGGCCGATGCCGATGCGCTGCTGGTGGACCAGGCCATCCAGGGCATCCCGGGCGCGCTGCGCGCCGCCTGACGCAAAGGGTGCCGCACGGGAAGGGCCGGGCCGCCGCAGGGTGGCCCGGCCCTTTCTGCGTTCCAAGGCGGCACGGCTGGTGCAGGCGAGGCGTCGTCCCGTCCTGGCGCGACCAGCAAGGCCGCGCCGGCTGAATGGCGCGGGGCGCGGGCTGGCCGCTTCAAGGGCGGGTGCGCAGCAGCTCGAAATCCCGGTTGGCCCAGACCGGCACCGCGCCGCAGGGTCCTTCGACCGCCGCATCCAGGATGGCGCGGTTGCGTGCCCAGAAGGGGCCCGGCAGGTAGGGTGCCGCCGGCACGGAACGCTCCGTGCCCCAGTCATTTCCTGGCATCTGCGTCAGGGAACGCAGGACCAGCCTCGGCCTGGCCTCCCCTTCGGCGGCGCACAGCGCCGCCAGGCGCCGCTCCAACCGGCGAGGCGGCAGGTAGTCCGGCACGGCGAGGCCCAGCGGCGGCGGCATCCGCGCGGCGTAGTGCATGAGGCCGATGCCCGAATAGGCCAGCAGCACCTCGCCGGGCTGGCCTTCACGCGCCAGGGCGGCCAATGCCTCCTCCAGCGCCACCACGCGCCCGGGCTGGGTGGCCAGCCCGCGCAGCCGCCCGGTGGGATAGGTCGCGGCCAGCTGCGCCCGCGGCAGGTCGCCATACACGTAGCCGGTGGCAGGGCTGAGCAGGTGGGCCCACGCGATGGCGGAGCCGTGGCCGCCCATCACCAGCAGCGGGGCGGCCAGCGCCCAGGGCGCGGTGCCGCGCGCCAGCGCCACCACCAGCGGGAACAGCACCGCCATGCCGTAGGACAGCTTCAGCAGGCCGAGGCTGGAGCCGGCGACCATCGCCACCGCCAGCACCGGCCCGGAGAGGAAGACCGCCAGCTGCGCCTCAGGTGCCGCTGGCCCGTGCCGCCACAGCCAGGGCAGGCCCAGCCCGGCCCATGCCAGCAGCGCCACCACGGGCAGCCCGTGGAAGCGACCTGCCCCGGCCGTCATGATGGGCACCGCCCATCCCAGGGCGGCGGCCAGCGCCAGCCCACCCGCCAGCGCGGCCCACCGGCGCGACGCCGGGCCGGCCACCACTGCCGTGGCGCCTGCCAGGGCCAGCAGCATCGCCCCAGGCCCGGCCAGCGTCGCTGCCTGCTGGCGGGCCTGCGCCAGGAAATGCCCGCCCACGGCCTCGCCATCGCCGGACAGGGTGTCCAGTCCGAAGGCTGCATCCATCACGGCAGGGCCGGCGCCCGCCGCGGCGATCCATGCGGCGAGCCCCGCCAGGCCGGCACCGGCACCCGCCAAGGTTGCCGTGGGCAGCAGCAAGGCTGTCCGGGGCGCACCGCGCCACAGCAGCAGCAGGGCGTGGCCCACCGGCAGCCCGGCCAGCAGGATCATCGGCAGCCGCGCGCCCGCCGCCACCGCCAGCAGCATGCCGGCCAGCAGGCCCAGCCCCAGCCGCGCCCGCCCCGACGCGGCGGCACCGGCCGAGAAGGCCGCGCAGCAGCCGGTGCCCAGCAGGGCCGGCAGCACGTAGTTGTCGGGCACCATCACCGGGATCAGCGCGCCGTGAAGGCCGGCAAGCCATGCCGCCGGCACCAGCCAGGCGCCGCCGCCGAAGGCGCGCGCGACGGCGTGGCAGCCCAGCCCGGCGGTGGCGGCCAACGCCAGCGCCCAGCCCCAGCGCGTACCGAGGATGCCCCAGCCCTCCGTCAGGCGCATCCACAGCCCGCCCAGCCAGTCGCTGAGCCACCAGAAGGGGCTGGCGACGGCGCCCCAGGCCCCCAGCTGCAGCGCCCCGTCCTGGTTCGCCAGGTGGAAGCCGCCATCCGTGATGTCCAGCCCGTAGGACAGCAGCGGCGCCAGCATCGCCAGCACTCCCCCCGTCGCCAGCAGCCCCGCCCAACGCGCCCGCATGCCCCATCCCCCTGCCCGGAGGCCGCGCTATGCGGGGCGCCACGCGACACCGTCAAGTTGCGTCCCGGCCCGCCTGCCGCTAATCCCCGCGGCCATGCCCCTTTCGGACGAGGAACGGCGCCAGGCGGCGGATTTCGCCCGGCTGGACTATGATGGCTTCCGGCGCCTCGCGGCCCAGCCGGGGCTGAGCGCGCATGAGCGCATCGGCTTCCCGGACAGCCTGCGTGCGGGGCGCGAGGAGGCCATCTGGGGCGACATCCGCCGCAAGCTTCCGGCGCTGGAGGCCGGCGCCGGGCTGGCGGTCATGGACATCGGCCCCGGCTGCGCCGGGCTGCCGCGCCTGATGATGGCGCTGTGCGCGGCGCGCGGCCACGCGCTGACCCTGGTGGACTCGCCCGAGATGCTGGCGGCGCTGCCCGATGGCGCCGGCATCGCCAAGCTGCCCGGCCGCTTCCCGGAGGGCGTGGCGGGGCTGGAGGCGCTGGCCGGCACGCAGGATGCGGTGCTGTGCTACTCCGTCCTCCACTACGCCTTCACGGGGGGGCAGGTCTTCGCCTTCCTGGATGCCGCGCTGCGGCTGCTGCGCCCGGGCGGCGCGCTGCTGCTGGGCGACGTGCCCAACGCCTCCATGCGCCGGCGCTTCCTGGCCAGCGCGGCGGGCCGCGCCTTCCACCGCGCCTGGACCGGGCGCGACGAGGACCCGGAGCCCGGCTTCAACACCCCGGTGGAGGGCGAGATGGACGACGCGGTGGTGATGGCCCTGCTGGCGCGCGCCCGGGCCGCGGGGGCGGATGCCTGGGTGCTGCCGCAGCCGCCGGAGCTGCCGATGGCGAACCGGCGCGAGGACATCCTGGTGCGCCGCCCGTGAGCGCCCCCTCCAAGACGCGCGACCTGGTGCTGCTGGGCGACAGCACCTTCGCCGAGATCGCGCACGAGTACTTCGAGCACTTCTCCCCCTACCGGGTGCGCGGCTTCGCGGTGGAGCGCGCCTTCCTGCGGCGCGACAGCCTGCGCGGCCTGCCGGTGGTGGCGCTGGAGGAGGTGGAGCGCCACTTCCCCCCCGCCACCCACGACGCCCATGCGGCGGTGGTGTACACCCGGCTGAACCGGCTGCGTGCCCGGCTGGCGGCGGCGGCCAAGGCGCGGGGCTACCGCCTCGCCTCCTTCCTCAGCCCGCACGCCTTCGTGGCGCCCAGCGCCCGGCTGGGCGAGCACCACTTCGTGTTCGAGGGCAACGTCATCCAGTCCTTCGTGGAGATCGGCGCCAATGCCGTGCTGTGGTCGGGCAACCACATCGGCCACCATGCGCGGCTGGGCGACAACGTCTTCGTCTCCTCCCACGTCGTCATCGCCGGTTCCTGCCGCGTGGGCGACAACTGCTTCCTGGGGGTGAACGCCGCCCTGGCCAACGACCTCTCGGTGGGGCCGGACTGCTGGATCGGCCCGGGCGCCGTCATCTCGCGCGACGTGGAGGCCGGGCAGATGTTCCGCCCGCCGCCGCAGGAGCCCGCCAAGGTCGGCGCGCGGCGCTTCTTCCGGCTGGGGGACGGCGAGTGAGGTGGCGGCGGCTGGGCCGCATCTGGGCGCCCGACGGCACGCTGCCCTGGGCGCGCGCCCATGCGATGCTGCCCACCCCGCTGCCCCTGCCCGACGGCCGGCTGCGCGTGCTGCTGGCCTGCACGGATGCGCAGACCGTCTCGCGCATCGGCTGGGTGGACCTGGATGGCGACGACCCGCGCCGCGTGGTCGGCTGGGCGCGGGAGCCGGTGCTGGACATCGGCGCGCCGGGCCGCTTCGACGACAACGGGGTGAACCCGTGCAGCGTGCTGGCGCTGCCCGATGGCCGGGTGCGGCTGTGGTACGTGGGCTACCAGCTCCAGCGCCAGGTGCCCTACACCCTGTTCACCGGCGTGGCGGAGGCCGAGCGGCCGGACGGCCCCTTCCGCCGCCTGCGCGAGGTGCCGGTGCTGGACCGCGCGGAAGGCGAGCCCTTCTTCCGCACCGCGCCCTGCGTGATGCCGCAGCCCGGCGGCGGCTTCGCCTGCTGGTACATCGGCGGCGGCGAGTTCCATGAGGTGGAGGGCCGCATGCAGCCGCGCTACGCGCTGCGCCACGCCACCTCCGCCGACGGGCTGGCCTGGAGCGCGCCGGGGCGGGTGCTGATGGAGCCGGGACCGGGCGAGCTGGGCTTCGGCCGGCCCTGGCTGGTGCCGGAAGGGCAGGGCTGGCGCCTGTGGTACTCGGTGCGCGGCCCGAAGGGCTACGGGCTGGGCACGGCGGTGTCGCCGGACGGGCTGCGCTGGGAGCGGCGGGACGCGGAGGCCGGGCTGGCGCCGGCGCCCGGCGAGTGGGATGGCGAGATGGTCTGCTACGCGGCCGTGACGCGGATCGGCGGCACGGAGTACATGCTCTACAACGGCAACGGCTATGGCCGGACGGGGCTGGGCCTGGCGGTGCGCGACGATGGCTGAGCGCCCGGTCCTGTCCGTCATCATCCCCGTCTACTGGAACGCCGCCAGCCTGCCCCGGCTGGAGGAGGAGCTGGAATGGCTGCGCGGGGAGCTGGACGCCCGCGGCATGGGCATGGAGGCCATCGCGGTCAACGACGGCTCCGGCGACGACTCCCTGGCCGGGCTGCTGGCCATCCGCGCCCGCCGCCCCTGGCTGCGCGTCGTCTCGCTGTCGCGCAACTTCGGCGCGGTGGCCGCCTCCAAGACCGGGCTGCGCTACGTGCGCGGTGACTGCTTCATCATCGTCGCGGCCGACCTGCAGGACCCGCTTTCCCAGGTGCTGGCCATGGTGGACGAATGGCGCGGGGGGGCGCGCTTCGTCATCTCCCGCCGCGTGGCGCGCGGGGACCCGCCCTCGACCCGCGCGCTGGCCTGGCTCTACTACCGCGCCGTGCGCTGGCTGGTGGTGCCCGACTACCCCGAGGGCGGCTTCGACCTGATGCTGATGGACCGCATCATGCTGCCCTTCATGGCGGAAAGCGCGCGCAGCACCAACCCGAACATGTACGCCTTCTGGCTGGGCTTCAGCCCGGTGATCCTGCCCTATGAGCGGCGGGCGCGCGAGCACGGGAAGTCCCGCTGGACCTTCCGCAAGAAGCTGAACTTCATGATTGACACCATCAGCGGCTTTTCCGTCGCGCCGATCCGGCTGCTGTCCGGCTTCGGGCTCGCCGTGGCGCTCGCCGCCTTCGCCTATGGCGCCAACATCGTGGTGCAGGCGGCGCTGGGCAACATGGAGGTGCAGGGCTTCCCCACCATCGTGGCGCTGATCGCCTTCTTCTCCGGCCTGGTGCTGGTGATGCTGGGCGTGATCGGCGAGTACGTGTGGCGCATCTTCGACAATGTCAGCCGCAAGCCGGAAAGCGTGGTGGAGCGCGAGTGGACGTGAAGCCACCGCGCGCCCTGCCCGTCGCCGAGCGCTACGACCCCGCCCGGGCCGCGGAGTGGGATGCCTTCGTCGCGGCCTCCAAGAACGGCACCTTCCTGCTGCGCCGCCCCTACATGGACTACCACGCCGACCGCTTCGCCGACTTCTCCGTGGTGGTGCGGCTGGAGGGGGAGGTGGTGGCGGTGATGCCCGCGCACCGGGACGGCGGCGTCGTCGCCTCGCATGACGGGCTGACCTATGGCGGCTTCGTGGTGGGCGCGCGGATGACGACGCCGCTGATGCTCCAGGTCTTCGACGCGGCGCGCGGCTTCCTGCGCGGCCAGGGCGTGCGGGTGCTGGAGTACAAGACGATCCCGCACATCTACCACAAGCTGCCGGCGGAGGAGGACCGCTACGCCCTCTTCCGCGGCGACGCCGTGCTGCACCGGCGCGACCTGCTGAGCAGCATTGACATGGCCCGGCGCCCCGCCCCGCAGGAGCGCCGGCGCCGCGGCGCGGCCAAGGCCATGCGCGCCGGGGTGGAGGTGCGCGAGGACGGCGACTGGCCCGGCTTCTGGGCCTTGCTGGAGGCGCACCTGGCCAGCCGCTACGGCGTCCGCCCCGTGCATTCCCTCGCGGAGATCACCCTGCTGCGCGGCCGCTTCCCCGGCAACATCCGCCTGTTCACCGGGCGCGGGCCCGGCGGGGCGCTGCTGGGCGGCGTGGTGATCTACGAGACCGACGAGGTGGCGCACCTGCAATACGCCGCCGGCAGCGCCGAGGGCTTCGCCTGCGGCTGCCTGGACCGCATCTTCCTGCACCTGCTGGACGAGGCCTTCGCCGGCAAGCGCTGGTTCGACTTCGGCAATTCCACCGAGCAGGCGGGACGCCGCCTGAATGACGGGCTGGTGGAACAGAAGGAAGGCTTCGGCGGCCGCGCGGTGGCGCACGACTACTACCGCCTGGCGCCGTGACGGCGCGGGCGCCTGGCGCCGTGACGGCGCGCGCGCCCGGCCTGCTGCGGGCGGCGCTGGTCTTCGTGCTGACGGGCGGGGCCGGCACGCTGCTGTCCTGGCTGGCCTATGTGGGCCTGCTGCGCCTGGGGCTCGGGCTGCCGGCGGCCTACACCCTGTCCTTCGTGCTGGGGCTGCTGTTCTCGGCGCTGGTGAACCTGCGCCACGCCTTCGGCGTGCGGCGCAGCGCCGGCAACCTGCTGCGCTACGCCGCCGCCTATGGGCTGATGTGGCTGCTGGGGCTGGCCCTGGTGGCCACCCTGGCGCGGGCCGGCGTGCCGGAGGAATGGGCCCCCGTGGTCGCCCTTCCGGCCACGGTGCCCCTGTCCTTCCTGCTGCTGCGGCTGCTGCTCAGAACCCCACCAGGTCCCCCCCCTTGAGCGCCAGCATCGCCCGCGCCTCCGCCGGCGTGGCGATCTCGTGGCCCAGCTCTTCCAGGATGCGGCGGATCTTCGCCACCTGCTGGGCGTTGCTGGTGGCCGCCTGGCCGGGGCCGATCCACAGGCTGTCCTCCAGGCCGACGCGCACATTGCCGCCCATGATGCCGGCCATGGTGGTGAAGGTCATCTGATGGCGCCCGGCCGCCAGCACGGACCAGACCATCTGGTCGCCGAACAGGCGGTCCGCCGTTTCCTTCATGAACAGCAGGTTGCGCGTCTCCGCGCCGATGCCGCCCAGGATGCCGAAGATGGTCTGCACGAAGAGCGGCCCCTCGACCACCTTGCGGTCCAGCATGTGCGCGAGGTTGTACAGGTGGCCGACGTCGTAGCACTCGAACTCGAAGCGGGTGCCGTGGCCCTTGCCCAGCCGCTCCACGATCTGCTCGATGTCCTGGAAGGTGTTGCGGAAGATGTGGTTCACCGTCCGCTCCAGGTAGGGCTTCTCCCAGGCGTGCTTCCATTCCTTCACGCGGGCGGCGGCGCCGGAGATGTTGAAGTTCATGCTGCCCATGTTGAGCGACGCCATCTCCGGCTTCGCCAGCAGCGGCGCGGCCAGCCGGTCATCCACCGTCATGTTCATCCCGCCGCCGGTGGTGATGTTCAGCACCGCATCGGTGGATTGCTTGATGACCGGCAGGAAGGCCTGGAACAGCGCCGGGTCGGGGGAGGGCTCGCCGGTCTCGGGGTCGCGGGCATGCAGGTGGATGATGGCGGCGCCGGCCTCGGCGGCCTCGATGCTGGCCTGGGCGATCTGCGCCGGGGTGATGGGCAGGTGCGGCGACATGGAGGGGGTGTGGATCGCCCCCGTGACGGCGCAGGTGATGATGATCTTGCGGGCCATGGCGGCGCGTTCCCTCGCGGTTGTTGCGCGCATGGTGGCGCGCGGGGTGGCGCTTGGCGAGGGGGTCAGGCCGCCAGGATCGGCACGCCCTGCCCATGCAGCTTGCGGTCGGAGGTGACGAAGGTCAGGCCCTCGTGCAGCGCCTGGGCCAGCAGCATCCGGTCGAAGGCGTCGCGACGCGCGCCCGGCGGCGGCAGCGCGCCGTGGAACAGCACGTGCCCGGGCAGCACCGGCAGCAGCCGGAGGTTCGAGGCGGCGATTCCCGCATGGAAGGCGGCCGGCGAGACCGGGAGCTTGCCGATCCGGTGCTTGATCTCGACCTCCCACAGGGACACCACGCTGGCCCAGCCCTCCGCCCCCGGGGTGGACAAGGCGTCGCGTGCTTCGGCAGACAGGTCCCCTTCATCCATCAGGCGGAGCAGGACGTTCGTGTCCAGCAGGAACCTCACCCCGGCGCGTCGCCATGCATGGCGGCGATGACGGCCTGCCATTCGGGGTCGTCGGCGTCATCATCCGGCACCGGCCCGATCTGCCCCTTCAGGGCGCCGAAGCGGATGCCGGAGGCCGCATTGCCGGCCCGCACCAGCCGCGCCACGGGCTTGCCGCGGCGGGTGATGACGACCTCGCCCCCGGCCTCGACCTCGTCCAGCAGGCGGGACAGGTTGGCCTTGGCCGAATAGGTGTCGGTGACGATGCCCATGCTGGCTAGCTGGTCAGATGACCTGACCAGATCAAGCCTATTCGTGCCGCAATGCCTGGATCGGATCCAGCGAGGCCGCGCGCCGCGCCGGCCAGTAGCCGAAGAACAGCCCGGTGAGGCCCGAGACGCCGACCGCCAGCGCCACCGCATCCCACTGGATCAGCACCGGCCAGCCGCCGAAATTGCTCATCGCATAGGCCAGTCCGATGCCCACGGCCACGCCCGCCGCCCCGCCCAGCAGCGCCAGCAGCACCGCCTCCAGCAGGAATTGCCGCAGGATGTCGGCCCGGCGCGCGCCCACCGCCAGGCGCAGCCCGATCTCCTTCGTGCGCTCCGTCACGCTCACCAGCATGATGTTCATCACGCCGATGCCGCCCACCAGCAGGGACACCGCCGCCACCGCCGCCAGCAGCAGGGACAGCGTGCGGGCGGATGCGTCGCGCGTCGCCGCGATCTCGGACAGGTTGCGGATGTTCACCGTGTCCGGCTCGTTCGCCGCCACGCGGTGGCGCTGGCGGAAGAAGGCGCGCAGCTCCTCCTCCACCGCCGCCATGTCCTCGCCCTCCGCCACCTTGACGCTGATGCTGCCGACGCTGCGGGCGAAGGCGCGGGAGGCGCCCATCACGCTGCGCCGCGCGGTCCAGTAGGGCATCACCACCACGTCGTCCTGGTCCTGGCCCATGGGGTTCTGCCCCTTGCGGCCCAGCACGCCGATCACCTCGAAGGGGGTGGCGCGGATGCGGATCTCGCGCCCCACCGGGTTGTCCTCGCCGAACAGGTTCTCCGCCACGGTCGCGCCCAGCAGCGCCACCTTGCGGCCGCCCGATGCCTCCTCCTCCGAGAAGAAGCGCCCTTCCGCCACCACCCATTCATGGGCGGTGAACCAGGCGGAATCGGTGCCGTTCACCCAGGTGGACCAGTTCTGGTTGCCGTTCACCACCTGCATCTGCTGGCGGATGGTGCCGGCCGCGGCCTCCACCGCCGCGATCTCGCGCGGGATGGCCTGGGCGTCGTCCCAGCTCATGTTCGGCCGCTGCCCCGCACCCAGCGAGACGCCGCCCATGCGGACATTCGCGCCCCAGACCAGCAGCAGGTTCGCGCCCAGCGACTGGATCTGGCTCAGCACCTGCTGCCGCGCCCCGGCGCCGACCGCGACGGTGACGATGACGGCGGCGACGCCGATGAAGATGCCCAGCGCGGTCAGCGCCGCGCGCAGCTTGTTGGCCGCCAGCGCGCCCAGCGCCGCCGCCCCGGCCTCGGCGAAGGTCAGACCGGCGCGGCGGCCGGGCGGCAGGGGCGGCAACGGCGTGGGTGCCTGCTGGATTCCCGCCCGTCCGATGACGTTCATGCGAAGGGCACCCCGATCATCGCCGCCGCATCCACCGGCGCGTGGCGCTCATCCTCGAAGAGGCGGCCGTCGCGGAAGCGCAGGGTGCGGCCGGTGAAGGCCGCCACGTCGGCGTCATGCGTGACGCAGAGGATGGAGACGCCGGCGCGGTTCAGCGCCTGGAACAAGGCCATGATCTCCAGCCCCGTGCGGCTGTCCAGCGCGCCGGTCGGCTCGTCGGCCAGGATCAGCTCCGGCCCGCAGACCAGGGCGCGGGCGATGGCCACGCGCTGCTGCTGCCCGCCGGACAGCTGGCTGGGCGTGTGGCGCATGCGCTCCTTCAGCCCCACGCGCTCCAGCGCCATCTCCGCGCGCTCGCGCCGCAGTCGGGGCGGGATGCCGCGATACATCATCGGCATCATCACATTGGCCAGCGCGTCCTCGCGCGGCAGCAGGTGGAAGGACTGGAAGACGAAGCCGATCTTCTCGCCCCGCACCTCGGCCAGGCGCTCGGGCGGCAGGGCGCCCACAGCCTCGCCGGCCAGGCGGTAGGTGCCGCTGGTGGGCTGGTCCAGGCAGCCGATGAGGTTGAGGAAGGTGCTCTTGCCGCTGCCGCTCGGCCCCATGGCGGCGACGAACTCGCCGGGGCGGATGGTGACGTCCACGCCGTCCAGCGCCTTCACCACGCCCTCGCCGGAGGGGAAGTGGCGGGACAGGCCGCGCGCCTCGATCAGCGGCGGGTCGCCGGGCGCGTCGTCGCCGGGTCGGTTCACGCCGTGCGCCTGCGCCGCCCCGCGATCGGGCGGGGGCACTAGAAAAGATTCCGCTGCTGCGGCCGCGCCGGGGCGGCGCCGGCGCGCTCATTGCCCACCACCAGCCGGGCGCCGGGCGCGATGTCGCCGGACAACACCTCGGTCACGCTGCCATCGCTCAGCCCGGTGCGCAGCGCCACGGCGCGCG
>JBEQBS010000084.1:0-10700 GCA_041639675.1 Rubritepida sp.
AGCACCATCCGCACCGCCCGCTCGCGCACCTCAGGCGAAAACTTGTTCGTCGTCTTGCTCGTCATCGCTCCAGCCTCTCAGGAGTTGGAGCCTCCGACAAACCCGGGGCGGTTCACAGCGCCTCCTCGCGGTCATCGTCGTCGCCGGCCTCGTCGTCGGAGAGGCCGTCCACCCGGTGGCGGCGGATCAGCTGGTGCAGGCTGTACAGCAACTGGGGCAGCCAGCCGTCAGGAATGCCCACCGCGAGCACGAGGCCGGCGTGGGACACCAGATCGAGCGGGCGGGAACCGGGGTCGAGGGCCCTCTCCAGCATCAATGCGGCCGCCAGGTGATTCGGCGGCAGGGCGCACAGTTGCGCGCTGTGGCGCAGGGTGGCCGGGCGGACGACCGGGCCGGGAGTGGGGTGCACCGCGTCGGGGGCGGCCTGCGGGGCGGTGATGTCAGGCATCGAGGGCATCCCGGCGCGGCGCCGGCTCGCCCAGGCGGTAATACCGGGACAAGGTACGCACCCACCGTTCCGAGGTGTCCATCGCCCAGACCTCGGTGGTGCTGACCGGCCCGTCGGGCAGCAGAGGATGACCGGAGCAGCGCCCGATGAGCCGTGTCAGAACGATCGGCGCCTCGCGCCAGTTCTCGAGCAGCGGCGCGTTGGCAAGATCATCGGCGGTGGGCGCCACGCCCTCGCCCAGGCGGCGCAGGTCGGCGGCGAGGGTCTCGAGGCGGGCGGCGTGGCGTTCGTAGCTGGCGCGCGAGGGTGCGCGCCCCGGTTGGAACGAAAACATCTGAGATCTCCAATGTCCGTGTTCGAGGTGCGGCGGTGAAAGCCGCCGAAAGAGCTCCAGCTCTGGAGCTCAGCCGCCTATTCGGACCGACGAACGGACTATGGAGGTGCGGACACGCGCCATCATCTGGGGGTGCGCGATGCACACGGAGACGACAAGGGCTGTGGCATGTGCCATGCCGAACATATGACGAACATCCACCTGGCGAGTCCAGAGGAAAATTCAATGAGGATGCCACTGGCAGCTGGTGCGCCTGGCAGGACTTGAACCTGCAGCCAGACCGTTATGAGCGGCCCGCTCTAACCAATTGAGCTACAGGCGCTCCCAAACCACCATCCCACCGTCGTCAGGCGCTTGTCCAACACCGAGATGATCCTCCGCCTCGGCGAACAGTCCCGACAGGCGTCCTAATTGATAGCCATCACCGGGTGGACGACCGGTAGACGCGGTATTCGCCTTCACGGATCTCCGCGCCCAAGACAGCGCCTGTCGAGTAGGAGCCTCCGTCGAGGCCGAGGCGCCATCCGTCGAGAGATGGGACATGGTCCATTTCCGGGCTCCTCCCCTTCCACGACTGGACGACACGCTCGGGCATATGGCCATGCACCACGATGCAGCCGCCGGGATAAGCTTCCGCGTGCCGGAGGAAGGGAAAGCGGATCCAGGCGAAGTGATTATCCTCATCCTGAGGATCCTTGGTGAGGGGGTCGCCACCAAACCACTCTCCGATGCTGGCTTCCGGATGGATGCCTGCATGAACCAACAGGACGTTCCCCACCAAGCGGTGCGTCTTCCATCCGTGCAACATCATCAACAACACGTCATCACCCGCATGCTCACGGATGACCTCCTTGAGGACGCCCGGCTTGGCTGCGGCCTCCTTATCAAGACCAAATTCCCGAAGCACGATGTCCCCGCCATTGCTGCACCATAGTGCCAGGGGGTCCGCCGGGACCGGCGCCGTCATCGCCTGGATCGCCATGAGCTCATGGTTGCCGACCAGCAGATGGCAATCAGCGAAGCCGGGGGAGCCCCGCAGCAGGGTGGCAGCATGGCGCAGGCAGCCGACGCTGCTGGGTCCCCGATCAATCAGGTCACCCAGCAGGGTGAGATGCCCCCGACCCTCGGATGCCGACGCCATGGCATCCGTCAGGGCAGCGAACTGATCGAGGCAACCATGGACGTCACCGATGACAAACTCATGGGCATCCAGAGGGAGGGACAACTGCGGAATGGGGCGCCAATCGGTGATGGAGATCTGCATGGTGTTTGAGCCTTGAATTTGATGGTTTGGCGGATCGCTGCGGTCGATAGCTGACCCGGTGATGCAGCGTTCGTCGCTCACCAGCACCTTACCCAGGTGAGCACCCGACAAGAAGGCATCGTCATTAGCTTCAGGCAACGAGGCGCCAGCTACAGAGCCGAATGGCGGGTGTTCATTCTGCCTACTCCGGTGCGGAGGATTAGGCGGTCAAGAAGCGCGGCAGCAGAACCTGCTGTGCGGTGAACATACAGATGTCCCGGTTGGATGCTGGCGCTGCACGGGCCCCGCCGGCACCGCCACGCCGCGAAGCGAGACCTCACCACGTCGAAATCTTTGCTCGCCGAGTCAGTTCATCGCCATGTACTCAGCCGAGCAAGGCGCTGGTCGAATGTGATGAGGCCGCATCCACTCGTCCATGTGAAGGATCTGCGCAACCGTGATGCGCGTGGTCGGCCAGCGTCTCCAGGATCCGGCATTCGCCAGCCCTTCCGCCTTCGCAGGCGGCCGCCAAGCGCACAAGCTCCGCACGCAGCGCGCCAAGTTGGCGCAGCTTCGCGTCAATGGCTGCCACCTGCGCGGTCGCCGCGGCATGGGCGGCGGTGCAATCACTGTCCGGCTGGTCGGCCAAGCCCAGCAGCTGGCGGATCGCGGCCATGTCGAAGCCCAGTTCGCGCGCATGCCTGATGAAGCCGAGCCGCCGCAGTTCCGCATCACCATAGACCCTGTGGCCACCTTCCGAGCGCACCGGCGCCGGCAACAGGCCCTCGCCCTCGTACCAGCGGATGGTGGTCGGCTTCACGCCGGTCGCGCGCGACAGCGCGCCGATGGAATAGTGCGCCATAACGGCGATCTGGGGGCTTGAACCTCCAGTGACTAGAGGCCCCATCTGCACCGCCGACATGATGGAGTCGGCGCCATGGGCAGCCCGGACAAGTTGGCGTTCCGCGTGGAGGGCATGGATTGCTCCTCCTGCGTGGCCAAGGTGACGACCGCGCTGGGCCGCGTGCCCGGCATCGGCGCCGTCGAGGTGAACCTGATGGCGGAGCGCCTGGCGCTGGAGGCTACCACCCCGCAGGCCGGCGAGGATGCCCGGCGCCAGGTCGAGGCGCTGGGCTACCGCGTCACGCCGCTGGACGCCGAGGCCGCCGCGGAACCCCGCGGGCATGGCCACGACCACGCACACGCCGGCGGCCCGAAGGACCCGCCCGACACCCCCTGGTGGCGCACCGGCAAGGCGATTCTGGTCTGGGCGCTGGCGGCCCTGGTGGGCGGCGCCTACCTGCTCTCCGCCCTGGCGCCGGGGCTGCATGACGGCCTCTTCGTCGCGGCCACCGCGCTGGCGCTGCTGCCCTTCGGCCGGCGCGCCCTCGCCCTGGCCCGCGCCGGCAGCCCCTTCAGCATCGAGACGCTGATGTGCACCGCCGCCCTCGGCGCGCTGGTCATCGGCGCGGCGGAGGAAGCGGCGGTGGTCGTGCTGCTCTTCGCGGTGGGCGAGCTGCTGGAGGGCGTGGCCGCCGGCCGCGCCCGCGCCGGCATCCGTGCCCTGGCGGCGCTGATGCCCCGCACCGCGCTGCGCCTGCGCGCCGACGGTACGACGGAGCAGGTGCCCTCCGCCTCGCTCGCGGTGGGGGAGCGCGTGCTGGTCCGCCCCGGGGACCGCGTGCCCTGCGACGGCGTGATCGAGCAGGGCCGCTCCGCGCTGGACGAGAGCCCGGTGACGGGCGAGAGCGTCCCGGTCGCGCGCGGCCCGGACGAGGCCGTGATGGCGGGCTCCGTCAACGCGGAGGCGGCGCTGACGCTGCGCGTCACCCGCGCCGCGGCGGACAACACGGTGGCGCGCATCGTGCGCTTGGTGGAGGAGGCGACGGCCACCCGCGCCCCCACCCAGCGCTTCATCGAGCGCTTCTCCGCCTGGTGGACGCCGGGCGCAATGATCGTGTCCATCCTGGTGATCCTGCTGCCGCCCTTCCTGCTGGGCTGGAGCTGGGAGACGAGCATCTACCGCGGCCTGGCCGTGCTGTTGATCGCCTGCCCCTGCGCGCTGGTGATCTCGGTGCCCGCGGCCATGGCGTCGGGCCTCTCGGCCGGGGCGCGGCGCGGGCTGCTGGTGAAGGGCGGCGCGGCGCTGGAAGCGATCGGCGGCGCGCGCACCATCGCCTTCGACAAGACCGGCACCCTGACCGAGGGCAAGCCCCGCGTCACCGACGCCATCCCCGCCGCGGGCCGCAGCCGGACCGAGCTGCTGGGCCTGGCCGCGGGGGTGGAGGCCGGCAGCGCCCACCCGCTGGCCAAGGCCATCCTGCGCGCCGCCGGCGAGGACGGGCTGAGCCCACCGCCCTCGCGCAACGCCATGGCGATTCCCGGCAAGGCGGCGGTGGCCACGGTGGCGGGCCGGCGCGTGAGCGTCGGCAGCCCGCGCCACGCGGTGGAGGAAGGCGCGGATCTCGGCCCGCTGGAGGCCGTGGCGACGCGTCTGGAGGGCGAGGGCCGCACCGTGGTGGTGGTGCTGGCCGACGGCGCCCCCGTGGGCCTGCTGGCGCTGCGCGACGAGCCGCGCGCCGACGCCGCGGCGGGCATCGCCACGCTGCGCCGGCTGGGCGTGGCATCGGTGATGCTGACGGGCGACAACCCGCGCACGGCGGCGGCCATCGCCGGCGGGCTGGGGCTGGAGGCCAAGGCCGGGCTGCTGCCCGCCGACAAGCTGGCCGAGGTCGCCGCCATCAAGGCGCGTGGGCCGGTGGCGATGGTGGGCGACGGCATCAACGACGCCCCCGCCCTGGCCACCGCCAGCATCGGCGTCGCCATGGGCGGCGGCACCGACGTCGCGCTGGAGGCCGCGGATGCCGCCGTGCTGAAGGACCGCGTGACCGGCGTGGCGGAGCTGGTGGAGCTGTCGCGCGCCACCATGGCCAACGTGAAGCAGAACGTCGCGGTCGCCATCGGCCTGAAGGCCGTGTTCCTGGTGACGACGCTGGCGGGCCTCACGGGGCTGTGGCCGGCGATCCTGGCCGATACGGGGGCCACCGTGCTGGTCACGCTGAACGCGCTGCGCCTGCTGCGGTGGGAGCCGCGGGCGTGAGCGCCGGCCACGGCCACGATCACGACGCCGCCCCGGCGGTGACGGCGGAGAGCGAGCGGCGCATCCGCCTCGTCTTCCTGTTCACCGCCAGCTACGCGGCGATCCAGGCGGCAGGGGGGTGGTTCTCCGGCTCCCTCGCCCTCATCGCCGATTCCGGGCACATGGTGTCGGACGCCGCGGCGCTGCTGCTGGCCCTCATCGCCTACCGCGTCGCCGCCCGGGCGGCGGATGCCGCACGCTCCTACGGCTGGCACCGGGTGCGGGTGCTGGCGGCGCTGGCCAACGGCGCCACGCTGCTGCTGCTGGTGGCCTGGATCGCCTTCGAGGCCGCGGGCCGCATCCGCGCCCCGGTGGAGGTGCTGGCCGGGCCGATGCTGGCCGTGGCGGTGGTCGGCCTCGGCGTGAACCTGGCCGGGGTCGCCATCCTGCGCGCGGGCGACCAGGGTGACGGCAACCTGCGCGGCGCGCTGCTGCACGTGGTGGGCGACCTGCTGGGTTCCGTCGGCGCCATCGCCGCGGCCATCGGCATCATGCTCACCGGCTGGGCCTGGCTCGACCCGTTGCTGTCCGTGCTGGTCGCGGGTCTGGTAGTGCGCTCGGCGTGGGGCTTGGTGACGGAGTCCCTGCGCGTGCTGCTGCAGGCAGCGCCGCGGGGCCTCGACGCGGCGGCGGTGGCCGCGACCGTCTCGGCGGTGCCCGGCGTGCGCGAGGTCGGCCACCTGCATGTCTGGACGCTGAGCGACCGCTCCACCATCGCGACCCTGCACGTCACCCCCGCGCCCGGCACCGATGCCATGGCGCTGCCCGCGCGGGTGGCTGCCGCGCTGGAGGAGGCGCACCACATCGGCCACGCCACGGTGCAGGTGGACCCGCCGGGGGCCATCGCGGCCGCCAGGCATTGACGGAGACGACCGATGACCATCCCCTTCGACTGCCCGCGCTGCGGCACCACCCTGGCGATGACCGACCGCCAGGGCATCGAGATCGACTATTGCCCGCAATGCCGTGGCGTCTGGCTGGACCGCGGCGAGCTGGACGAGCTGATCGAGCGCGCGGAGGCGCCGCGCCCCGCCGCCCCTCCGCCACCGCCGGCACCCTCCGCCTGGGCGCAGCCGGCCGCCGCCTACCCGCCGCGCCATGACCGCGACCACCGGCGGGACCAGCCCTACGGGCACAAGCGCAAGTCCTGGCTGAAGGAGATCTTCGACTGATGGCCCATGTCCTGTCCCGCCGGGCGGCCCTCGCCCTGGCGCCCGTCCTGGCCGCCGCGCCCGCCCTGTCGCAGCCGGCGGCCTTGCCGGGCGAGCGCGCCATCGGCCGCCCCGACGCGCCGGTGACGGTGGTGGAGTTCCACTCCCTCACCTGCGGCAATTGCGCGCGCTTCCACAACGACATCTTCCCGCGCATCAAGGCCGAGTTCATCGAGCCAGGCCTGGTGCGCTTCCTGCTGCGCGACTTCCCGCTGGACCGCGTGGCGCTGGACGCCGCCGCCATGATCCACTGCGCCGGACCGGAGCGCTTCGAGCCGCTGGTGACGCTGGTCTATGCCCAGAAGGAGAACTGGGCCCACAGCCCCGACCCGCGCGCCGCGCTGCGCCGCTTCGCCGCCCTGGCCGGCGTGGCGGGCGAGCGCGTGGAGGCCTGCTGGGCCGACCCCGCCTTCCTGCGCCCCATCCTGGAGATGCGCCAGGCGGCGGAGCGCGAGCACGGGGTGAACGCCACCCCCTCCTTCCTCATCAACGGGCGCATTCACCGCGGCGTGCTGAGCTTCGAGCAGTTCTCCGCGCTCGTGCGGCCGCTGCTGCCGCCCCGGGCGCGCTCGTGACGATGCTGCGCTGGGTGCGCCGCGCCGCCTGGGGCGCGGTCGCCGTGCTGGGCATCCTCAGCCTCGCCATCGGCGTGGGCTGGTGGCGGGTGGACGGGCCGGGCCGGCCGGTGGTGGCGACCGGCCCAGCCTCGCTCAACATCGGCGGGCCGTTCAGCCTGACCGACCATCGCGGCCGCGCGGTGACGGAGCGCGACTTCGCCGGCAAGCCGGTGGCCGTCTTCTTCGGCTTCACCCACTGCCCCGACATCTGCCCCACCACGCTCGGCGAGTTCGCCGCCTATATGGAGGCGCTGGGCGACGACGCCGCGCGCATCCACTGGCTCTTCGTCACCGTGGACCCCGAGCGCGACACCGTGGCGCACCTTGCCCAGTACATGGAGTTGTTCGACCCCCGCGTGGTCGGGCTGACCGGCACGGAGGCGCAGGTGGCGGACGCCGCGCGCCGCTTCCGCGTGTCCTTCCGCCGCGTGCCGCTGGAAGGCGGCGGCTACACCATGGACCACACGGCCAGCACCTTCCTGCTGGACGCGCGCGGCCGCTTCGCCGGCACGATAGACTTCAAGGAACCCGACGAGATCGCCATCCAGAAGCTGCGCGGCCTGCTTGACCGCCCGACACGCGACTGAGCGATGGATCTCTCGCCACTCGGGTTGCTGCTGGCCTTCGCCGGCGGCTTCATCTCCTTCCTGTCGCCCTGCGTGCTGCCGCTGGTGCCGGGCTACCTGGCCTGGGTGGCCGGCACCGACCTGCGCGGCGCCGGGGAACGGCGCTGGCGCACCCTGGGCCTGGCCGGCTGCTTCGTGCTCGGCTTCGCCCTGGTCTTCGTGACGCTGGGGCTCGGCGCCACCGCCATCGGCGATGCGCTGCGGCGCTGGTCGCTGGAGCTCGCCGTCGCGTCGGGCGTGCTGATCGCGCTGATGGGCGTGGTGCAGATGGGCCTGCTGCGCCTGCCCGCGCTGATGCGCGAGGTGCGGTTCCGGGCGCCCGCGGCGGGCGGCGGCCCCGGCTCGGCCACGCTGATCGGCGTGGCCTTCGGCTTCGGCTGGACGCCCTGCATCGGCCCGGTGCTGGCGGGCGTGCTGGCGGCCGCGGCGCTCAGCCCCTCCGGCGGGGCGCTGCTGCTGGCGGCCTATGCGGCGGGGCTCGGGGTGCCGTTCCTGCTGGCGGCCTTCTACCTGCCGGAGGCGACGGCGCGGCTGCGCGGCCGGGGCCGGCTGGCGCGCGGGCTGCAACTGGCCAGCGGGACGGTGATGGTGGCCGCCGGGCTGGCGATCGCGACGGGCGAGATGGGGCGCTTCGCGGTGTGGTTGATCGAGACGTTCCCGATACTGGCGAGGGTAGGCTGATGGGATTGCGGATGATGGGCGTGCTGGCAGCACTGGCTGCACTGGCGGTGGACCAAGCGACGAAGCTCTGGGCGCTTGCCGCGCTGTGGCCGCCCCACAGCGAGGGCCTCCCCGTGCTGCCGGTGCTGAACCTGCGGCTGGGCTTCAACACCGGCGTCACCTTCGGCCTGTTCCGCGACAGCGCGGCGCAGGCCGTGTGGCTGCTGGTGCTGATCAAGTCGGGCGTCGTCGCCTTCCTGGCGGCCTGGCTGTGGCGCACGCCGTTGCGGGCGGAGGCGCTGGCTCTCGGCTTGGTGATCGGCGGCGCGCTGGGCAACATCCTGGACCGGGTGCGCATCGGCGCGGTGGTGGACTTCCTCGATGTCCATTACGGCGGCTGGCACTGGCCCACCTTCAACATGGCCGACGTCGCCATCGTCTGCGGCGTCGGCTTGCTGATGGCGGCGTCGCTGCGGCCGGGCCGGGCGGCGGCGGCCTGAGCGCTCTCAGCGCGTGCACAGCAGGCATGGATCGTAATGGCGACGCGGGCGTGGCTGGCTTGAAGGCTCTCGTCGTCCGGCCTGCCGTGCTGACGCAAGCTGCGGCCTGTGATGCAGCGCACGAGGCGAGCCTGAGGTCGGGCTTGAAGCGGCGCACCGGGATAGGGCCGCTCGGCGCGCGTAGGCATGATCGTCACGACTCCCTCCGCCCCAGCGTTGCGAGCGTCTTGGTAGTGCAGCCTGCGTCCATCGTTAGGATGGCAGGTGGCGTGCCGGTCATCCGTATGAAGCGTTCCGATGATCTGTATGTCGTCCCAAGATGACATGGATACAATAATTAACATGAGTTAATTTACGATTATATCGGCTACGAGAGTTGTAAGAACCTTCCCAGTTTACCGTCTCTCTCTGTCGTCAGTGGGGTCGCCATGACGGTGGTTCCCAATTCGTGAAGGAGAGTAGCATGACTAAGTGGGCACTCAGCCTGGGATTAGTGGTGATCGCACTCGCTGGATGCTCCAGCGCACAGGAAAGTGCCGCATCGCGCGACTACCGCTTCGAGTTGGTGGACCACCGCGTGGGCGTGGGGCGCGACACCGGGCTGCGCGTCCGTCTCGTACGGGCCGCTGACGGACAGCCCGTACGCGGCGCCGTGTTCACAGCACACCGCTTCGAGATGTGGATGAGCGGCTTCAAGGTGGCGAGCAGCCTCATGGTCGAGGGGCGGGCACCGGTGTCCGTTATGTCCACAGAGGAAGCGGACGGCGTCTACCTGATCCATGCGGTCCTCCCGATGGCCGGCAGCTGGGACGCCGTCCTGACCGCGGTCGTGCCTGGCACGGAGGCGCCGGTGCAGGGTGTGGTCCGGTTCGTGGCCAGGTAAGGGCACAGGCCGGGCCCATGCCCGGAACAAACCTGGGTCGAGGGGATGATGGCCGCAATAAGACATTTTGTTGCAGGAACGGATGTCCCCTCGCTCCAGTCGTGGTCACGTTACTATTCTTCGCGTGATGTGCGACAAGCAGGTTCAGAGTTCAGATCGTAACGAGATGGCGGCCGTCGTTGTCGGGGCGCAGAGGGCGTGGCGCGGCATCGTCCTCCGTCACGTGCGAGGCGACAATTCCCTTGCCGATGATCTGCTGCAGCGCTTCGCGCTTCGCGCCTTGGAGCGCCTCGGTGATGTGCGCGATCGGTCATGCCTGCATGGCTGGCTTCGGACAGTGCTGGCGTCCACGCTGTCGGACCATGCGCGGGAGGCAGCCCGGCGGCCCGAGGTCGCCACGGACCCGATGCATCTCGCGGCGCTGCCGCACAAGAGTGAGCAAGAGCCAGAAGCATGCCCTTGCTTGCATCCCAACATGCAGCTACTGCGATCCGACCAAGCGGACCTTTTACATCGCCTCGATCTCGCGGGGGAACGCCGTGAAGCCGTGGCAGCGGCGCTCGGCCTCCGGATGAATACACTGGAGGTCCGGCTGCACCGGGCGCGCCGGGCGCTCGCTGCTCGGATGGCGTCCAGTTGCCGATCCTGTCGCGAGGATGGCGTCATGAGCTGCGCCTGCCCAGGTCCACGCCCTGCCCCGCACCCCCTGTCCATCACATAGGGCTCCAGCCGGAAGCAGGGGGCTGGGGCGTACGCGCGACAGCGCCGCCTGCGCGATGCCCGACGCAGCCTCCACCCGGCCGCTGCCGTTGGGCCGTGCCTCGCATTGGCGATTCTGCGGTGCCGCCTGCTGTCACCGGAGACCAACGCCGTGGGAACGCCCGTTTCGTGCCGGGTTGCACGCGTGGCCAGGAACTTGGGGATGAACCGCCCCGGGTTTGTCGGAGGCTCCAACTCCTGAGAGGCTGGAGCGATGACGAGCAAGACGACGAACAAGTTTTCGCCTGAGGTGCGCGAGCGGGCGGTGCGGATGGTGCTG
>JBEQBS010000085.1:0-10647 GCA_041639675.1 Rubritepida sp.
GAAGGGCGATGGCATCCGCCTCGTTGTCGTCGGCCGGCGCAAAGCCGCGGGCCTGGATGGCGGCGACCATCTTCGCCTTGTCGGCGTTGCCCTTGCCGGTGGCGTAGCGCTTGATCGTGCCGACCGGAACGCCCTCGTAGGGCACGTCGTGCTCCTCGCACCAAGCGGTGAGCATGCCGAGGAAGCCGCCATAGATGTGCGCCGCATCGGTGCCGGCATGCGCGCGGACTTCCTCGAACACGATCCTCGCCACACCGCCGGACAGGGTGGCGACCTCGGCTAGCCATCCGCGGAAGCGCAGGAAGCGCATCCCTCCGCCTTCGAAGCGGCTGGGGCGGAACGTCATGGTCCCCGAGGTGATGCCGCCGTCCTGGCCGCGCAGCGCCCAACCGGTGGTGGTGCCCAGATCCAGGGCAAGCACGGTGTGGTGCGCCAGGCTGATCGCGGGCGGGATCGCGATGGGCGGGCCGCTTGCATGGGCGGCGGGCATGGTGAGAGTCGCGGGTGCCATGGTGGTCTCCGAGAGGGGATGATCCTGGTGAGGGCGGCGACGGCGCGGTTCTTGGCGGAGCTCGCCGTCGCTGCCCGGCTTGGGGTGGATGACCCTGGGGGGGTGGCCCACGCGCCCAACCCGGTCGCCCGAGGTGTGGTGTGCGCGCGCCGTTGAGGCGCGCACGCACACCCCCCGTAGGGGGGAGGTGAAAAACCGAATCTGCCAAACTGCTCCAAGGCACTGATTTAAAATCAGAAAAAGCAGATTCGGAGCAGTTTCGGACAGATTCGTTACGCGAAACTGCTTTCGGCCAGAAGCCGCTGATCTGATTGACGAAAAGCAGTTTCGCAGTTTCGGCAGGGGAGCAGATTCGGACCGAAACTGCGCAGTTTCGGAAGCAGTTTCGGTCAGTGCGGAGGCGCATCGAGAGGGCCATCAGACGGGCTCCTCGGGGTCGTGCAGCACCCACACCTCGGGGTTCTCGACCTCGAGCAGCGCCTCGCTCCGGGGGCACTGGAAGTGGCTCGGGAGCACCCGGACGGTGGCCGGGATGATCTCGCCGGTCTCCGGATCAATGGTCTCCTCTCCGGTGCCGAGGAGCATGTCCTGGACGACGAGGTAGCCATTCTTCGACTTGGTGTAGGGCTGCCCGAGGTCCCGCGCTTCGCGCCGGTACTTGATGTAGCCCTTCATGGCCAGGACACCGATCCGCTCGCGGATGTTGTCCTTGCCGCCGAGCCCGCGCTTGTTCTCGAACTTCGACGCGAAGGCGTTGGCGGTGCAGAGCCGGCCTTCCTCGGCCTCCTCGGCGATGAGGCGGAGGATCACGTCGTGGCGGCGGGTGCGTTCGGCATCGAGTTTGCGGCCGATGTCTTTCCTGACCAAGCGCTCGCCCGTCCGGTCGAGCTCGACCCAGGTGCCACCGCGTTTGTCGACCAACATCGGCTCAAGGCCGGGCCCGTTGCGCAGCTCGACATGCAGCTCGCGCTCGGTCTGTTCCTCGTCAGGGCGGAACAGGATGGCGCCCGAGGTGTAGTAGCCGCGCAGCGCGCTGGCGCCGGAGAGCGACAGGAAGGGATCGTCCTTCACCTGCTGCTTGCTGAGCTTCTTCGTGTGGTGGGCGAGGATGATGCCGGCCTCGGGGGCGACTTGGTCGCGCAGCGCCTCGACCCGGCTCTGCAGGAAGAACATCATCGCGCCGTTGTCGTTCTCCCCGTCGCCCGCGGGCCCGCCATCGAAGAGGTTGCGGATGGGGTCGATGCAGATGATGTCGGGTGGCGCGTCGGGAAATGCGGCGCGGATGGCAGCCGCAACGAGGGGCACACCCTGGTCATCGAGCAACATGCGCAGCTTTGGGGTGACGACGAGGGTATCGCGCGCGCGGGCCACGACGGCGGGGTCGAGCCGCAGCTGCTGCAGCCGCTCGCGCAGGTAGTGGTACTGGATCTCGGCCTGGAGATAGAACACCCGTAGCGGGCGCGGCGCGGTGAAGCGCAGGAATGTGGCGCCGGCGGCGGCGTGCACCAGCAGGCTGATCAGGAAGTCGGATTTGCCAACCTTCGGCGCCCCGCCGAGCACCAGCATCCCGCCCGGGGTCAGCAGGCGCGGCCCAATTAGGTCGTCGGGCATCGGCGAGGTGTCGTCCAGCAGCGCGCCGAGCGTGTGCGCGGCGATGGCGCCGGGCGGCGGCGGCGCGGCGCGGAGCAGGGGCTGCCCGTTGCGGTCGACGTGCAGGGCCCAGATCGCGTCAGCCTCGGTCTTGAGCCGGTCCAGCGGCCAGGCCGGGCGGAGGCAGGCGGCATTGTACTGGCAGATCGCCTCCCAGCCCTCGTCGCCGGTGATGCGGCCCTCGTGGACCATCCGGACGAAGTGGCCGATGGCGGCGCTGGCGCCCTGAAAGCGCGTCCAGGCGTCCTGGCTGCCCTCACGCACCGGCGTGGTGAGGACGGCATCGAGCCCTGGCCGATTGGCGCCCGCAGTGGCGGTGGGCGCCTCCAGGCCCGGCATGGTGGGCATGGCGGCAACGGCCGCGGCGAAGTCGGGCAGCTCGACCTCGACCCTGGGCCGGTGCTCCCTGATGATGACCCGCCGCTGCACGCCATGCTTCTGGTGGACGGTGCCGGGCACGCGGATGGGCTGATGAGCCGATCGGAAGTGCAGGTCGCCACCGACCTTCTCCGCGATCTCGCCGCGCAGCGCGCAGAGCCGCGCCAGGTCGTCGCCCTCGGCCGGCTCGGTGAGCCGCCACCAGGCGTGCAGCTTGGCGGCGCCCTCGGCAGTGCGGCCGCCGCTCTCGACCAGCAGGGTCGGCCCCCCGAGGTGGTGGACCAGGTGCGCCAGCTTGGCGGTGATGTCGCCGGCATCGAGGTCGACCACCACGGTCTGCATCTGCAGCACATGCTCGGCGCGGGCCTGGCCCTGCTCGGCGACGGTGCCGGGGATGACATAGACGGCGCTGCCTTCGCGCGCGGCCCAGGTGGCATACGCGCTGAGAGATGCGGCGGCGTGCCGATCGGCTGGCACCCAGATGTTGTGCGGCTTGGTGTCGAGGCCTTGGCCCTGGTCGACGAAGCCGCGGACCGGGATCAGCCCGTCGCAATAGCCGAACACTACGTCGAGGAAGGCGGCGATCTGCTCGATCTCCGGCGCGATGGGCCCAGCGGCCGCCGGCATCGGCTGCCCAGCACCGGGAAGTCGATCGAGGGCGACCTGCCCAGCGGTGGGAATGTCGCCGACTTCCTGCTCCAGCAGCGGTGCGGCATCGTTGAAGTCGCCCCATGCGGTCATGCAGGCTGCGCCCAGCAGCGCTTGGCCCAGGGGCAGAAGCGGCACTCGAAGTGGTCGGCCTGGGCGGCAACGCGGGGCAGCAATTCGCCGGCATCGGTCGCGGCCAGGATGCGCACCGCCCGGTCCGACATGCGCTGCGCCAGCTCCGCGTTGAACGGCACCAGCTCATGATGCAGCTCCGCCGTGTCCTTGTTGATGGCGGTGAACAGCGCCGGGTTGTCCGCCACGCCCGGGACGCTGGCGTCCATGTAGGCCTGGTAGACCGCGATCTGCGCCGCATAGATCGGCTTGGCCACAGCGACGCCCTTGCTGGACGTCTCGCGCCAGGCCTTGGCGTTCATGGTCTTGCATTCCCACAGCGCGGGGAACGCCATGCCGGGGATGGTCGGGCCTCCGGCGAAGACGCCGTCCACATGGCCGCGGATGCGACCGCCGGCGACCGAGAAGCCGAACTGCTCGCCGTGCTCGCCACGGCCGCGGCGGGTGTAGAGATCGAAGCCGGCACCCCGAAGCCAGGCGACGGCGACGTCCTCCAGCGCGTGGCCGATCCCGAAGATGCGCAGCAGCCGTCCGTCGAAGTCGGCGCCCTCGTCCTTCGGGGCCTTCACGAACTCGAATTGCAGCGCGCGCTCGCAGGCATGGCCGAGGCGCGAGCCGCCCAGGTAGCTGCGCGGCGGCGTCGCCTGATTGGAGGCGACCAGCGCCGCGTCGATGGCGGCATTCACATGCGCGGAGGTCTGGCTGCGGCTGTTGAAGTCGAGCATCAGAAGGGCACCTCCGCCGCCGCGTCCTGCCGCGCTATCGCCTGCATCGCCTCCTGAAAGCCGCCGACGGCGACCTCGATCAGCGTCAGCACCTGCGCCTCGCTCAGCTCCTGGAAGCGGGTGCCCCAGCCGATCTCGGCCATCGTCTCCGCGACGCGGCGCATGGCGGCGCGCATCGCGGCCTTCTCCTGCTCGGTGAGGTCAACCATGGCGGACGACCTCCCAGCCAAGCGCGACCAGAAGCCCTGGCAGGCGATGCAGCAGAAGGAGACCGAGGGCCGCGGCTTCTTCCGCGGCGCCGGGTCGAACCAGCCAAAGCCACGCGCCGGGCGGGAGCAGACGGCGCAGGGCGGTTCCGGGGAGCGGGCCATAGATCATGCGGCCTGCCCCAGCGCCGCGGGCTGGGCGCTGCGCACGAGATGTTGGACGGCCTGGCGGTTGAACTTGAAGGTCAGTAGCGCCGAGGCCTGGTAGCGCGTCATGCCGAGATCAGCCCTGGCCTCCGCCGGCAGATGGATCAGCTGGCGCTCAGTCGGCGGCTCGCGCAGCCAGCGCCGGCTCTTGTGAGCGCTCTCGTCGGTCTCGTAAGCGTTCAGCCAGTCGTCCGCGGCGGCCAGCGCCACCAGCCTCTCCCCGATGGACAGCAGGCGCGGCCGCTCCTCCTTGGCGCCACCGACCGCGTGCCAAGCCCCATTCAGGAAGAAGATGCCCGCCCAACCGTTGAAGCCATTGGCCAGCAGCGCGGCGTCGTCCCCGAACAGGTCGCACCACTGGAAGGCGGAGCGCCGGAGGAGATCGATCTCCGTCATGATGAAGTCCGCCAACGGCGCGGCATCGCGTCCGCGGGGTTCGAAGGCGTGGCCGCAGATCGGGCACTCCATCACCGCGATCGGCACCTCGGCCTCGCAGGACGGGCAGGTCTTTGTGGGCGGCTCACCCTCGCCGGGCTGGCTGTCGAGATCGACATCCTGCTCCAGGCAGCCGTGGATCTGCGAGGAGGTGCCGAAGTCCAGCACGATGCAGTCGCGCTTGACGATGCCGGGATGCTCGGCCGGATCCACGGTGCGCAGCCCGCGGCCGACCATCTGGATCATGGTGCATTTGAAGGAACTGGGCCGCAGCAGGACGACGCAGGAGGTCGGCGGGTGGTCCCAACCCTCGGTCAGCACCGCGACGTTGACGACGATCCGAGCTTCGCCGGACGCATAGGCTGCCAGGACAGAGCGGCGCTCGGCTTCCGGCATGTCGCCGATGACCACCACGGTCGGCACGCCGGCGGCGTTGAAGGCAGCGGCGACATGTTCGGCATGCGCAACCGTGGAGCAGAAGGCCACGGTCTGGCGGCCGCCGGCTTTCTCCTGCCAGTGCTTCACCACGGAGTCGGTGACCGGCACCGTGTCCATAACGCGGGCGACCTCGCCCATGTCGAAATCATCGCCACTGCGGCGGACGGCGCGGAGCTCATCCTGCACGCCGACATCGATGATGAAGGTGCGCGGCGGCACCAGGTGGCCGGAGGCGATCAGCTCGCCGAGCCGGATCTGGTCGGCGACGTTCGAGAAGACCTGGCGCAGCCCGATCTTGTCGCCGCGGTTCGGCGTGGCGGTGACGCCATAGATGCGGCAGGCCGGGTTGCGATCCAGGGCGCGATCGATGATGCGGCGATAGCTGTCGGCGACGGCGTGATGCGCCTCGTCGATCACCAGCAGGTCCAGCGCCGGCATCGCCTCCAGGTTCGCCTGGCGTGTCAGGGTCGGCACCATGGCGAAGGTGACCTGGCCATCCCAGGATTTCTGGCTGGCATCCACCACAGAAGTGGTGACGCCGGGATTCACGCGGCGGAACTTCGCCAGATTCTGCGCCGTCAGCTCATCCCGATGCGCGAGGACAGCGGCCTTCGCACCGCTGCCATGGATATGCTCACCCACCGCCGCCGACAGCATGATCGTCTTGCCGGCGCCGGTTGGGGCGACGCCGAGGGTGTTGCCGTGCTGGTCGAGCGCACGGAGGCTGCGCTCGACGAAGAGCTTCTGGCGGGGGCGGAGCATCATGCGGTGCGGCCCTCCCTCAGCGCGCCCAGGCGGGGCGATTGTCGGCACCAGCCGCCGGCGAGTTGCGCGGCACGGCGGCAGGGAAGGCGCCCTGCGTCGGGGCCGCGGGCGGCGGGGCATAGGTCTGGGCCGGCGGCGTATAGGCGGGCCCGGGGGCCGCCGCGTGCGGCCCCATGGCGGCGGCGTAGGCCCGGTGCTCAGGCGTCACCGCCATGCGGATTTCGTTCTTCGCCTCGCCATTGGCGTCGGTGCCGGTGTCGATCTTGGCGAGGAACTCCAGGCCCTCGAGGTCCGCGAAGCCGCCGATCCGCCGCGCGGCCTGGGCCTGCGGCGAGGCATCCTTGTCGGAGATGCCCCGGGCCGAGTTCAGCATGCCGCGCACGAAGCTGCGGCCCATATTTCCCCAGTCCGGACCCTTCGGGCTGTAGAGGCCGATCAGCGTGAAGATCTTCCGCTTCGCGTAGGGCCCCTCCAGCACGGTGAACTCACCATTGAGGTAGACGGCGCCGGTGCTGCCGCGGGTGGCGTAGCCACCCGTCCAGCCCTGGCTCGGATCGTCGAAGCCGCCGGGGCGGATGGTGAGGCGCACCTTGGCGATGGTGCCCTTGGGGATCAGGTTCGGGTTCTGCGAGGCGTCGTTGTAGTCGTTCCAGGAAGCCATGCGGGATCTCCTCGGATCAGGTGTTCGGGGTGTCGGATGGGGCGGCCAGCGCGAGCGGCGGCGGAGGCAGTGCGAGACGTTCGGCGACGGGGCGCGCAGGGCCTCGGATCTTCTCGAACAGCCGGCCGAGATGGGGCTCTTCGACCAGGTCGAGCCGACCGCTGCGGTCCTTCGCGGGATAGCCCCAGGGGTTCAGCGTCTGGCAGATCAACGAGCGGCGGAGCGCGCCGGCCTCGTCTTTGATCGCCGCCAGCGTGAGCACCTCATCGACGATGCCGGGCAGCTCGAGGCCGGTCTTGCTGCCGTCGATCTGCGGCACGAAGACCTTGCGGTTGAAGTCGTCGAGCTTCTCGTCGAGGATCCCGACGAAGATGATGTTCTTGCCGCGCGTGTGCTGCAGATGGGTCAGCCAGGCGATCATCTCGCGCCCGTGCAGACCGTAGGCGCCGCGGATGTCCGGCTTGCCGGTCTTCTCCGCGAAGGCCTCGGGCTGGCCGCGGCACCACTGGAAGCAGAGGCGGCCCGCGACGGTGATGCTGTCGATGAACACCGTCTCGTAGCGGGTGAGCAGGGCGGGATCGCCGAACTGCTCGCAGACGGCGGCGTAGTGCGCCGGGGAATAGGGCTGGTCGTCGCGCAGCGCCGGGTTCGGGCCGCCTATGAAGGCGGCGAAGTCGCGGCATTCCTGCCAGGTGCGCGGGCGGATCGTGTCGCCACCCCAGCCCTCGACCGCGAGATCACCGGCCTCGAGGTCCATGAAGAGCGTGGTGCTGGCGAGCAGGGTCCAGAGCAGGCTGGTCTTGCCTTGGCCGCTCCCCCCAAAGATGCAGGCTTTGACACCGCGAGGCTCAGCCTGGCGCTCGTCGGCAGTGATAATCCGGAAGCCGCGCCCCGGCGCCTGCGCGAAAGGGGCGCTCATTCCGCGCTGTCCACGATGCGGGCGGCGGCGGCCGTCGCATTGACCGTGCCGACGGCGCCGGCGCGGCGCGCCAGGTCGTGGATCTGCCGCAGCGCGTCGGCCTTGCGATGCAGCGCGACCGACTGGCGAAACAGCGCCTCGGCGGCGAAGGCCACGTCGTCCACTGTCGCCTGCGCGATCGGCTTGGTCATGACCGGGCTGCCGCCCGTGCCGGTCGGCACCTCGATGCTGTCGGGCAGCATCTTCAGCCAGAGCTTCTCACGCAGATGGTCAAGCGGGGTCCGCGGCGTCATGCCGTTCTCCTGGTTGCGGGCGATGGAGAGGGTGCCGGGCGCGGCACCCGCATCAGGGGTGGGTGCCGTCACGCCGCGATGCTCGTCGGCTTGGCCGCCGCTAGGACGGAGGCCAGCGTGCCAGCACGGCTTCGGGCGCGCGGCCGGGCGATAGCGAGGTAGGTGAAGTCGCTTTCGCCCATGCGGCGCTGGACGAGATGCACCAGCCCGTCCTCGGCCAGCTGCAGGGCGCGTTCGGCGATGCGCAGAAGAGCGCGACGCTCGGCGTCCGGCACCGTCGAGGTGAGCGGCGAGGCGTCGACCGCCAGGAAGCCGCGGTGATAGACGATGCGATCACCAGGCACGGCGGAGCCGAACCAGGCGCAGAACATCGTCTCGGTGAGCGGCGGCTCCGCAGAGCGGAAGCCAGTGATCGTGCTGTCCATGTTGAGTATTACCCAGCCTCTCGCAAATCCGTCTCACGCTGCTGCCGGGATGCCGGCGACGAGCAGGCGGAGCCGCAGCTCGCGCAGGTGGCGGTAGAGGGTGGCGCGCGACGTTGGGCTGGCCTTGGCCAGCTCGTGCGGGGAGCGCTCTGTCAGTTCGGCGCAGAGGGGGAGGGTCTCCGCCGGCAGCGTGCCCAACGCCCGATCGAGGTCGATGCGGCGCTCCACCGCCGCGAAGGCCTCGGTCGGCTGGCCCAGCCAGGCGGCATAGCCGTCCGCCTCGGCGATGCTGTCACCGATGGTCAGGCCCTCGCCGCCGGGCTGCGGGTCGTCGAGCGAGATCGGGGCCATGGTGGCGCGGCCGCGCAGGATGCGCTCGGTGAGGCGGATGGCGCGGTGGTCAATGCAGGCGGCGGCGAAGGCGCCGAGGTCGCCGCGGGCCGGATCGAAGCCCTTCAATCGGGCGAAGAGGTCCGTCAGCAGGTCCTGGCGGAGGTCCTCCTGCTCATGGCGCGGAATGCGGCAGGTGCGGATGATGCGCAGGGCGACGCGGTCGGCGCTGCGCTGCAGGGCATGGATTTCGGCGCGGGTGGGGGTGAAGGGCATCGGCTGGTCCTGTCCATCGGGTGGCGATGGGGACAGCCTCGTGGACGACGCGCGTCCTGGCCTTTCGGCAGTCTATCGGTTCCTATCGGTAGTCTATCGGGCGCCCAGTGGACCGCCCGCCGGTCAGGCGAGAAAGATCTTTCCCGGCTCGATCGCGAGCCTGTATCCGCCCTTCCGGTCGTTCTGTATGAGCTTCTGTGCCGCCGCACGTTCCAGACCGGCGGCGGAGCCGAGCGCGTTCCGCAGGCGGCTAACCGAGCCCGTGACCTGCTCCCCTTGGGGAAGCGCGTCATGGACCTTGCCTTCTGCAAGGGCTGTGAGGAGATCTTCCCCAGGTACGAAGCCGCCGTCTGTTCCGGCTTCACGCGCCAACTCTAACAACACACGGAAGTCCCGCGGCTCCAACTTCAGCATTTTCCGGTGATATCGGGCCGTGAAGCCATGCTCAGAAATCTCGAGCGCATCCGGCGGCAGTTCGGCGGACATCCCAACAGGGGCCAGCACCAAAGCCAAAGGCAAGGTGGCCTCATCGTCCAGCAGTTCTGATGCGGCGGCGATGGTCACGCCTTCCAGGGTGATCCGGCGCGTGACGTCCAAGCCGAGATGACGCGCTGTCGGGGTCAGAATCACAGGTGACGCCGAGCCGGCCCGGCCCTTCAGCGAAATGGCGAGTTCGATGGCGTTGGCGTCTGTCAGGAGGCGAACGAAGTAGAAGACGCGCCGATGGGGATCATCCGCGAACTGCCCGAGATGGATGACCTTGTCGCTGAGCTTCTCGAGAGGCGGTCCGGCCAGCTGCGAGGATCGCCGGATCTGCAGCCCGACGGCCCGGAAGTTGACGTCGAGCCAACGGCTGCCATCGTGCGCGCCGCTTTCGATGACAGCATCCCCGTGCTCGCTGACGGTGACGAAGCTCAGATCGAGATCGTCCGGCGCCCGGCGAAACCGAAGCAGCTGCAGGCGACGATACTCTGCAACGGCGTCGCCGAACGGCTCGACATCCGCGGCGCTGATGGCGCGTATGGGATGCTGATCAAGCTGCTGCAGCAGCAAGCAGCAGAGGCGGGGGGGCTTGGCTGAATCCATTCTGGCGCAGGTGCTCGAAAATTCGGGCCTCGAACATGTGGTCACGGAAGCTGGCCACATTATGAGGACGGATGGTCACCAATACGTCTCGTCGCTGACCGTCTACATCAAAGCGCAGCAGCAGCTTCACATGGCTGATCCGAAGGGTGGCGAGATCGATGCCGGGCATCATCTCGTAGAGCCGCGAGAGGGCGTTTTCGTTGTCCCACATGGTGAGGTGCCAGGGCGAGCCGCCACGGCCGCTCCGCTCGGGGTCCGCCTCATCGATCTCGATCTCCTTGACGAACACCTCCTTCAGGTCGTCGTCCCAGTCATTCCTGAACTCCCAGGCCGCACCCTTCTGCTGGATGGGGCGCAAGGTGAACAGCCGTTGGCTGGATGGGTTCTTGAAGAAATCGGGTTCGCCGAGCAGGTGCTGCGCAAACAGGTTTGCGAGCTCGCGGCGCTCGACTGCGGTGCGGGCGCTCACCTTTATATGGCCGGTGGCCGGTTCATAGCAGATCGTGTCCAGCGTCATCTCGCGGATGGTGCGGACCTTCTGTTCCCCATTCTCCTCAACGGT
>JBEQBS010000086.1:0-10586 GCA_041639675.1 Rubritepida sp.
GCTGCTGGCCGGCCCCGCCCCGCCGCCCGAGGCCCCGCCCGAAGCCGCGCTGGACGCCCTGCTGGCGCGCGCGCTGGAAACGCTCAGCCTGCGCGACGCCGCCGCCCATGTTGCCGCCGCCACCGGCCTGCCGCGCAAGCAGGTCTATGCCCGCGCGCTGGAGCTGGGGCGGTGACGGCGCAGCCCTGCGCCGCGCGCACGGCCCTACGCAGCTTTCCCATGCTGCGCGATGCGTCGGGATCGGCTTGAAGCGCCGCTTCGTGGTGCGGATGGGGTGACGAGGCGATGGATCAGGGACCGGCGGCATTCGTCCTGGAGGCGGAGCGGGCATCGCGCGTCCCGCAGCCCGGCCCGGCGCTGGCGCGGCTGCTGGAGGCGCCGATGCGCCCCGGCCTGCTGCGCTGGATCGGCCTGCGCCCCGCCCGCCGCGCCCCGGTGCGGGTGGCGGATCACGCCCTGCTGGTGCCCGGCACGGGGCTGGAGGGCGACCGCTATGCCGGCACCGGCCGCGCCGCCCGCCAGGTGACGATCCTCGCCGCGGAGGAGCTGGACGCCATCGGCGCCTTCATCGGCCGCGGGGTGGACCCCGCCGAGCTGCGGCGCAACCTGGTGGTGGCAGGGGTGAACCTGCACGCGCTGAAGCACCGCCGCTTCCGCATCGGCCCGGCCCTGCTGGAATGGAGCGGCGAGTGCCACCCGTGCGCGCGCATGGAGGAGGCGCTGGGGCAAGGCGGCTACAATGCCATGCGTATGCGCGGCGGCATCACCGCGCGGGTGATCGAGGGTGGGACGATCGCCCTGGGCGACGCGGTGGCGGTGGCCTGAGGGTCAGGCGCGCGCGTTCACGAAGATCGTCTGCCCGGATTCCATGGACAGGCGCACCAGCCCCTTCGCCGCCTCCGAGGCCGCGAACTCGTCCACTGCCAGCCGCGCCCCGGCCAGCAGGGGGGTGTGGCCGTCATCCTCCACCACCAGGATGCCGCCGCGCGCCAGCCGCGGGTGCAGCCGGTGCAGCCCGGCCAGCACGGCCTCGTACATGTCCACGTCGAGGTTGGCGACCGCGATCGCCCCGATGCCCTCCGGCAGCGCGTCGGTGATGATGTTGCTGCGGCGGACATGCACGTTCAGCCCGCGCTCCGGCCAGGCGTGGCGCTCCAGCCGGGCGCGCACGGCCGCCTCGCCCTCCGTGCCGTGGGTGCCGGCCCAGAAGGCATCGGGGGAATCCTTGGCGGCGGCGTAGTCGAAGCCCTCGAAGACATCCAGGAACCAGGCGTCGCGCATGATGCCGCGCCGGCGCATGTAGTTCAGCGCCACCGAGCCGGAGGAGCCGCGGAAGCAGCCCACCTCCACGAAGGCGCCCGGCAGGTCCCGCGTGGCGAGCAGGAACTGGCAGAGGTTGGCGAAGTCGCCGAAGCCGAAGTCGAACTTGGCGAAGCCCTCCGCCTGCTGGCGCACCCATTCCTCGTCCAGCGCGGCGCGGATGGCCGCGTCGTGCTCCACCGCGCCCCAGGGGGCGGCGTCATGGATGGCGCGCCAGCGCAGCCCCCGGCGCCGCAGCCGGTCCAGCACGGGCAGCCCGTTGGAGGACCAGGCGCAGGCATAGACCACGGTGCCGCGCGCCGGCGGCGGCGCCTCCGCCGCGGCATCCAGGAAGGCAAGCCCTTCCGGGATGGCGGCGGCCACCGCGTCGCGCCCCGCCGCGTCCAGCCCCTCGTCATGCAGCACGATGGCCGGCCCCTCGCCGGCCTCCAGGACGTGCCGCGCCGCCTCGATGACGGCGGCCGGCTGGATAACGCGTGGAAACAGGGACATGGGGCGGAGCATCCCGGCGCCTGCGGCGGGGTGTCAAGCTTGGGCCGCAGCCGCGCCTCATCCCGGCGCGCGGCACCGCCTTCGGCAGCCGCATTCCATCCTGGCGCGCGGCACCGCCTTCGGCAGCCGCATTCCATCCTGGCGCGCGGCACCGCCTTCGGCAGCCGCACCCCATCCTGGCGCGCGGCTACGCCTTCGGCAGCCGCACCTCATCCTGGCGCGCGGCTACGCCTTCGGCAGCCGCACGACGAACCGCGCCCCCAGCACGCGCCCATCGGCACCGCGGCGGTTCTCGGCGCTGATGCGGCCGCGCAGCCCCTCGATGATCTGCTTGGAGATGGAAAGGCCCAGCCCGGAATGCTGGCCGAAGCGCTCGCCGCGCGGGCGCTCGGAATAGAAGCGGTCGAAGATGCCCAGCAGCTTCGCCTCGGGGATGCCGGGCCCCTCGTCCTCCACCGTGATCTCCACCTCCGCCCCGGCCTCGCGCGCGGACACGGCCACGCTGCCCTCGTCCGGGCTAAAGGAGACGGCGTTGCCCATGAGGTTGCGCAGCACCTGCACCACCCGGTCCTCTACCCCCAGCACCGCCAGCCCGTCATCCATCTCCAGCAGCATGCGCGGGTCGCGCTCCCTGCGGGTGGCGTTGTGCAGCTCCACCAACACGGAGAGCATCGGCCCCAGCTCCACCGGCTCGGCCACCGCGCGCGACAGCTCGGCATCCACGCGCGAGCTGTCCGCGATGTCGCCGATCAGCCGGTCCATCCGCACCGCGTCCTCGGCGATGATGGCCAGCAGGCGCGCGCGCTGCGCCGGGTCCTCCACGCGGCGCAGCGTCTCGATGGCGCTGCGCACGCTGGTCAGCGGGTTCTTCAGCTCATGCGCCACGTCGGCGGCGAAGCGCTCGTTGGCGTCAATCCGTGCCCACAGCGCGCGGGCGGCGGCCTGCAGGTCGCGCGCCAGCACGCCGATCTCGTCCTGCCGGGCCAGCAGCGCCTCGGGCACCGAGCCGCCGCGGCCCTTGCCCTGGCGCATCTCCGCCGCCGCGCCGGCCAGCCGCAGCATCGGCGTCGCCAGCGTGCGCGCCAGGTAGAGCGACACCGCCACCGTCAGCACCAGCGCCAGCACGAAGAGCGCCAGCACGGAAAGGCGGATCTCCAGGATGCGGGCATCCACCTCGCGCGCCTCGCGCGTCAGCAGCACGATGCCCAGGTTCTGCCCGCCGCGCCGGGCAGGCTCGGCCACGCTCACCAGCAGGCGGCCATCGGGGGTGCGGCGGATGTAGGGCGCCACGCCGCCCTCCAGCGCCAGGCGCAGCTCCGCCTGGCGCTCCGGCCCCAGGTCGGGCTGCCATTCGAAGCTCTGCGCGCCGGGCGAGGTGTCCAGCGGCACGGCGCGGCGCGGGCGGGGCAGCAGGTCCGAGGCGCGCTCGGTCAGCGCGGACAGCCGCTCCGCCATGCCCGAGCGCGCGAGCGGCGGCGTCAACGGCTCGGCCACCACGGTGCCGCCGGCCCCCTCGCGCACGCGGGAATCCGCCACCACCAGCCCGGCGGCGTCGAACAGCCGGGCCTGGGTGGCGGGGCTGGGCTCCACCAGGCGGCGCAGCAGCGGGCGCGCGGCCTCGGGCACCAGGGTCGCGCGGTCGTCCTGCACGCGCACCGCGGCCTCGGCGATGGCGCCGGCATAGATGCGCGCCTGGGTGCGCATCGCCTCCACCTCGGCGGAGAGCAGCCCGTCCTGGTACTGGTCCAGGTAGAGGAGCGAGGCCGCCAGCAGTGCCGGCGGCAGCACGTTCACCAGCAGGATGCGCCGCAGCAGCGGCGAGACCCAGCGCCGCGGCGGCGGGGGCTGGGCGTCGGGCCGCAGCAGGGGGGCGGGGGCGCTGCCGTCCATCGCTCAGAAGCCGGTCAGCAGCATGTCGAGGGCGTAGGTGATGGCGTCGCGCTCCCGCTCCAGGTTCGCCACCGCCGGGCCGAGCTCCCGGCGCGGGATGGCGGTGAGGTAGTGGGTCATCATCGTCACCCGCTCCCCCTCCACCTCCAGCACGGGCGTCAGCTCGGCGAGCGGCGGCAGCGGCCCGGCATGCGGCAGCAACGGCACCACGACGCGCGAGGGCAGGTGGTCCACCTCATCCGCCTGCACGTTCAGCAGCAGCGCGCCGCGCACGCGGTGCACGTCGTAGCGCGGCACCCCTCAGAACATCCGGTATTCGGCGAGGGGCAGGCCATGTTCCTCCACCCAGCGGTTGTGGGCCGCGATGGCCTCCCGGTTCTCCTCCTGCCAGCGGCGCGCCTTCTCGGCCGCCACGGCACGGCGCAGCGCCTCCCGCGCGATGGCCTCGGGGTCCAGGCCCAGGCGGCGGGCCTCGGCGGCGAGCGCATCGGGCGCGGAGGCGCCGAAGGGGGCCTGCGCCTCCGCCACGCCGCGGGCGCCGTGGAAGTCGTTGGCCGTCACCTGCCCGCCGGTGAGGCGAAGGATGGCGGCGAGCTGCGCCGGGCGCGGCGCATTGGTGCCGGCCTTCCACTTGGAGACCGTGACCGGATGCACCCCCAGCGCCTGCGCGAAGGCGGCGACGGGGGTGCCGGTGCCGGCAAGGTAGTCGGACAGCGTCATGCCAACCGGGATAGCGAAAAACCTGCCGAAATGCCAGCGCTTTCCGCTATGCCCGCCGCACCCGCCACAGCGTGTACAGCCGCGGCCCCAGCAGCGCCGCCAGCGCCACCAGCAGGATCAGCAGCGAACCGGGGCGCGTGACGAAGACCGACCAGTCCCCCTGGCTGATGGTCAGCGCCTGGCGCAGCGCCTGCTCGGCCATCGGGCCCAGGATCATGCCGATCACCACGGGCGCCACCGGGAAGTCGAAGCGGCGCATCAGCATGCCGACCGTGCCGATGACATAGAGCAGGACCAGGTCCACCACCGAGTTGGAGATGCCGTAGGTGCCGATGGTCGCGAAGACCAGGATGCCGGCATAGAGCTGCGGCTGCGGGATCTTCAGGATGCGCACCCACAGCCCCACCAGCGGCAGGTTCAGCACCACCAGCATCACGTTGGCGATGAACAGGGAGGCGATCAGCGTCCAGACCAGCTCGCCCTGCGTCTGGAACAGCAGCGGCCCGGGCTGGATGCCGTAGGACTGGAAGGCGGACAGCATGATGGCCGCCGTCGCGCTCGTCGGCAGGCCGAGGGTGAGCATCGGCACCAGGATGCCGGCGGCGGCGGCGTTGTTCGCCGCCTCCGGCCCCGCCACGCCCTCGATGGCGCCCGTGGTGCCGAACTCGGCGCGGTGCTCGGGCGAAACGAGCTTCCGTTCGGCGTAGTAGCTCAGCATGGTCGGCATCTCGGTCCCGCCAGCCGGCATGACGCCGAAGGGGAAGCCCAGCCCGGCACCGCGCATCCAGGGCCAGAAGGAGCGCTTCAGGTCCTGGCGGGACAGCATCAGCCGGCCCACCGGCAGCACCTCCGGCGTGCCGCCGCGGTGGCGCCAGGCCATGTGCAGCGCCTCGCCCACCGCGAAGAGCGCCACGGCCACCAGCACCACGTTCACCCCGTCCAGCAGCTCCGGCACGCCGAAGGTCAGGCGGGGCTGGCCGGTCTGCAGGTCAATGCCCACCAGCCCCAGCAGCAGCCCGAAGCCCAGCGACACCAGCCCGCGCAGCGCCGAGCCCCCCAGCACGGCGGAGACGGTGACGAAGCACAGCACCATCAGCGCGAAGTATTCGGCCGGCCCCAGCACCAGCGCGAAATCCACGATCACCGGGCCCAGGAAGGCGATGCCCAGCGTGCCCACCACGCCGGCGACGAAGGAGCCGATGGCCGCCGTGGCCAGGGCCGGCCCGGCGCGGCCGTTGCGCGCCATCTTCGCCCCTTCCAGCGCGGTGATGATGGAGCCCGATTCACCCGGCGCGTTCAGCAGGATGGAGGTGGTGCTGCCGCCATACATCGCGCCGTAGAACACCCCGCAGAACAGGATGAAGGCGCCCGTCGCGCTCACCTGGAAGGTGATGGGCAGCAGCAGCGCGATGGTCAGCGCCGGGCCGATGCCCGGCAGCACGCCCACCGCCGTGCCCAGGAAGCAGCCGAGCATCGCCCAGCCGAGGTTGGTGAGCGACAGCGCATGGGAGAAGCCCAGCGCCAGCCCGTTGATCGCGTCCATCAGTTGCAACCTTGCCTGGCACGCCGTGTTCCGGCGGCATGGGACTCTTCAGCTTCATCCAGAATGTGGGCCGGCGCCTGGGCCTCGGCACCACCGCCACGGCCGCCGAGGCCGAGAAGGCCGAACCCACGCCCGCCCCCAGCGCGGACATGCTCCAGCAGGAGCTGAACCGGCTGGGACTGCCCTTCGCCGGCATGACCATCCGCGTGGAGGGCAACACCGCCATCCTGGAAGGCGCCAAGGCCGACGCCGCGACGCAGGAGAAGATCGTGCTGGCCATCGGCAACGCCGCCGGCATCGCCGCGGTGGATGACCGCACGCAGGCGCCGGCCGCCGCGGCGCAGCAGGCCGCGCCGGCCAGCACCTTCTACACGGTGAGGAAGGGCGACACGCTCTCGGCCATCGCCAAGGCGCATCTCGGCAACGCCAATGCCTACATGCAGATCTTCGAGGCGAACCGGCCGATGCTGGAGCACCCGGACCGCATCTATCCCGGCCAGGTGCTGCGCATCCCGCCGCAGTGAGGTGAGGCCAGGGGCCCTCACGGGACCTCCTGCCCCAGCAGGTTCAGGACGGCGCCTTCCAGCACCCCGGCGCCGATGTTCACCCCCAGCGCCTGCACGAACAGGAACCACACGCCGAGGCACAGCACCGGCGCCAGGATGGCGTCGCGCAGCAGGGAGCGCGAGCCGAAGGCGGCCGAGACCAGCACGAACTGCGCCGCCGCCGCCAGGGAGAAGCCCAGCGGGCCGATCAGCACCAGGTTGGCCCCCAGCCCCGCCGCCATGAGGCCCAGCGCGCGCCCGTTGGGCGGCCCGGCCTCCTGCACCTCGGCGACGCGGTGCGACCAGCCGCCGCGCAGCGCCGCCAGCACCAGCGCGCCGCCCAGCAGCAGCATCGCGCCCGAGACGAGGTAGGGCACCACCGTCGGCCCCACCTGGGCGTAGAGGGGCGAGGCCGGGATCACGGCCGCCTGCCACAGCCCCAGCGCGCCCAGCGCCACCACGAAGAACCCCGCGCCCAGGTCGGCGCGGGAGATGGACCTGCGCATCGGCGCCCCCCCCTCAAGCTGCGCCATGCAATGCCGCATCCGGCGCGACGCGCAAATGGTTCCTGCATGGAAAGGCGTCCATGCGCCCGCCTTTCCGCCGCCATGTGGCTCCGTTAACCTGCGGTGCCACACACGGAATCGGTCTCGGGAATGGATGACGCGCTGCATGCCGCCTGGATGGCGGTCGAGGACCTCGGGCGCCGGCCGGGCGCTTCCGCCATCCGCCCGCTCTTCGCGGCCGACCCGCAGCGCTTCGCCCGCTTCCACCACCGCGGCGCCGGCCTGCTGCTCGACATCTCCAAGACTGCGATCTCGGAGGAGGTGCAGGCGGCGCTCGTCGCCCTGGCCCGTGCGGCGGGGCTGGAGGAGCGGCGCCTGGCGATGGCGCGCGGCGAGCCGGTGAACAACACCGAAGGCCGCGGCGCCCTGCACATGGCGCTGCGCGGCCCGCTGCCGGGTGCGGGCGGCCAGGCGCACGAGGACGCGCTGCGGACGCTGTCCTACATGCGCGCCTTCACCGAGAGCGTGCACCGCGGCGAGATCCGCGGCGCCACCAACCAGCGCTTCGACACGGTGCTGAGCATCGGCATCGGCGGCAGCGACCTCGGCCCCGTCATGGTCACGCGCGCGCTGTGGCGCGCGGGCGACCCCATGCGCCCCGTGCACCTGGGCAATGTGGACGGCCACGGCTGGGAAACCGTGCTGCCCATGCTGGACCCGCGGCGCACCCTGGTCCTCATCGGTTCCAAGACCTTCACCACGGCCGAGACGATGGCGAATGCCCGCCTGGTGCGCGCCTGGATGGAGGCGAGCGTCGGCCGCAACGGGGCGTCGGCGCACTTCGCCGCGCTCTCCACCAACCTCGCCGCCTGCGAGGCCTTCGGCATCGCGCCCGACCGCGTCTTCCCCTTCCGCGACTGGGTGGGCGGGCGCTTCTCGCTCTGGTCCTCGCTCGGCCTGTCCCTGGCGCTGTCCCTGGGGTGGGAGCGCTTCGAGGCGCTGCTGGCCGGCGCGCGCGACATGGACCGGCATTTCCTCGACGCGCCGCTGGCGCAGAACCTGCCCATGCTGCTGGCGCTGGTGGAGGCCTGGCATGTCGGCGGGCTGAAGCTGCACCGCCGCGCCGTGCTGCCCTATGACGAGCGCCTGCGCCGCCTGCCCGCGCACCTCCAGCAGCTGGAGATGGAATCCCTGGGCAAGGGCGTGCGGCGCGACGGCACCCCCACCCCCTGGGCCACCGGCCCGGTGGTGTTCGGCGAGCCCGGCACCAGCGCGCAGCATTCCTTCATGCAGCTGATCCACCAGGGGCCGCGCCCGGTGCCGGTGGACTTCATCCTGGTGGCCCGCGCCGACCACCGGCACGAGGAGAACCACCGCATCCTGCTGGCCAACGGCCTGGCCCAGGCGGAGGCGCTGATGGTGGGCCGCGACGCCCAGGCCATCGCCACCGACATGCGCGAGGCCGGGGCGGACGAGGCGACCATCGCCCGCCTGGTGCCGCACCGCGTCTCCCCCGGGGACCGGCCTTCCGTCACCATCGTGATGCCCTGCCTGGACCCGCATGCGCTGGGCAGCCTGATCGCCCTGTATGAGCACAAGGTGTTCTGCCTGGGCTGCCTGTGGGACATCAACCCCTTCGACCAATGGGGGGTGGAGCTGGGCAAGGTGCTGGCCACGCCCATCCTGCGCGAGCTGACGGATGGCCGGAAGGTGGCGCATGACAGCTCCACCGAAGGGCTGCTGGCCGAGGTGCTGCGGCTGCAGAAATAGGCGATGTCATGATCCGCGAGCGCGGATCGTGCTTCAGGGCACCTCGGCGATCCACAGGCACAGCGGCGCCAGCGCGGCATCGGCCTGCACCGCCGCGTGGAAGTGGCGGTCGGCCGTCACCACCGGGGCGCGCAGCCGCTCGGCCAGGGCGAGGTAGATCGCGTCATAGGGGGTGATGCGCAGGACGAAGGCCAGGCGGGCGGCGTCAGGCAGCAGGGCGGGGAGGGGGGTTTCCTCCACGCCGGCCTCCGGCAGCCAAGCCAGCCGCGCCACCGCCTCCTCCTGCGCCATGCTGCGGTGGATGCTGGCCTTGAACCACAGGCTGGTCGCCACCTCCGCCATCCAATGCGCCGGGGCATGCAGCTCGTGCCCGCCGGTCAGCAGGCGCTCCGCCTCATCCTCGAAAGGTTCCGGCGCCAGCCACTTCACGGCGACGCAGGCATCCACCACCAGCCTCACGGGATTTCGAGCGTGCCGTCGCGCAGCTGGCGGATGATCTCCACCCCGGTCGGCCCGCCGCGGCCGCGCGTCTCGTCGCGGAAGCGCCGCGCCTGGGCAATGAGTTCCTCGCGCGAGGGGCGCATCGCCGCCTCCAGGATGGCGCGGTGCTCGGCCTCGGTGGAGCGGCCGTTGCGCGCCGCGCGCGCCTTCAGGCGGCGGATCACCTCGTCATCCAGGTCACGGACCAGCAGCTGCCCCATGGCGGCCTCCTGTGTGCTATCGCAATGATATCGTCCTGGGTGCTGCCGCCGCAAGCCATTCTGCGTTACGATGGGCGTCCGCGCATGCCCATCCGCCTCCTCCCCCCCGCCACCGCCGACCGCATCGCCGCCGGCGAGGTGGTGGAGCGCCCGGCCGCCGTGGTGAAGGAGCTGGTGGAGAACGCGCTGGATGCCGGCGCGCACCGCATCCGCGTCGCCATCGAGGGCGGGGGCGCGGCGCGCATCCTGGTGGAGGATGACGGCATCGGCATGGCCCCGGCGGACCTCGCGCTCTGCGTCGAGCGCCACGCCACCTCCAAGCTGCCGGAGGAGGCGATGCTCTTCTCCATCGGCACGCTGGGCTTCCGGGGCGAGGCGCTGCCCTCCATCGGCGCCGTCGCGCGCCTCCTCATCACCTCCCGCCCCGCCGGGGGCGAGGCGCACCGCATCGCCGTCGAGGCCGGGCGCAAGGGCGAGGTGCAGCCCGCATCCGGCCCGCCGGGCACGCGGGTGGAGGTGACGGACCTGTTCTTCGCCACCCCCGCCCGCCGCAAGTTCCTCCGCAGCCCCGCGCGGGAGGGCGAGGCGGCGCTGGAGGCGCTGCGCCGCCTGGCCATCGCCTGGCCGGAGGTGGGCTTCGAGGCCACGCTGGATGGCCGCCCCGCCCTGAAGCTGGACCCCGCGCCGCAGCACCGGCGCATCCGCGACCTGCTGGGCCCGGGCTTCGCGGAAGCCTGCGTGGCGGTGGAATCGCCCGGCGCCGTTTCCGTGCGCGGCCTAGCCGGCGGCCCGGCCTGGGGCCGCCCCACCATGGCCGACCAGCACCTGGTGGTGAACCGCCGCCCGGTGAAGGACCCCGTGCTGCGCGCCGCCCTGCGCGCCGCCTATCGCGAGGTGATGGCGCCCGGCCGCCACCCCGCCTGCGCCCTGTTCCTGGAGATGCCACCGGCCGAGCTGGACGTGAACGTCCACCCGATGAAGACCGAGCTGCGCTTCCGCGACGCCGCCCAGGTGCGCGGCGCGGTGATCGGCGCGCTGCGCCGCGCCCTGGGCACCGGCGTGGTCCAGGCCGCCGCCCCGCCGCTGCACTTCGCGCAGG
>JBEQBS010000087.1:0-10597 GCA_041639675.1 Rubritepida sp.
TCAAGCCGACGCGAGATGCGCTGATCGTCTCTGCGGGGCGGCTGGTCGAGCGCATGTGCGCGCTGCGGGAGGGCGATCTGTGACCGCCCCCGACACCTCCAACCACACCACCGGAGACGAGCCGATGGCCGACAAGACGCGCACTCACAAGCCGAAGGCGACGCCTGCTGCCGATGCAGCGCCCGAGATCGTCGCCATCAAGGGTTTTGACGCGGCGTGGAAGTGCCGTGGTTACCAGTTCGCCATCGGCGGCACTTATGAGCACGCCGGGCCGGTGGTGGCGTGCGAGAGCGGCTTCCACGCCATCGAGGGGCACCCGCTGGAGGTGCTGGCCTACTACCCGCCGGGCACGTCGCGCTACGCCGAGGTGCGCCTGTCGGGTGTGCTGGCACGCCACGGCGACGACAGCAAGGTGGCGGCGGCGCGGCTGACGGTGACGGCGGAGATCACCCTGCCTGACCTGATCGACCGGGCGGTGCGGTGGGTGGTGGACCGCGCGAAGCCGGAGGATACGCAGCACGCCACGGACGATTATGGTGCGGCCAGCAGCACGGGCGACCATGGCGCGGCCAGCAGCACGGGCGACCATGGCGCGGCCAGCAGCACGGGCGATTATGGTGCGGCCAGCGCCATGGGCGATTATGGTGCAGCCAGCGCCACGGGCTATCGCGGCGCGGCCAGCAGCACGGGCGACCATGGCGCGGCCAGCAGCACGGGCACCTTTGGTGCGGCCACTAGCACGGGCGACCATGGCGCGGCCAGCAGCACGGGCGACCATGGTGCAGCCAGCGCCACGGGCTATCGCGGCGCGGCCAGCAGCACGGGCTATCGCGGCGCGGCCAGCAGCACGGGCTATCGCGGCGCGGCCAATAGCACGGGCACCCGTGCTGTGGCCAGCGCCACAGGCACTTACGGTGCGGCCACTAGCACGGGCGACCATGGCGCGGCCAGCAGCACGGGCACCTTTGGTGCAGCCAGCAGCACGGGCTACCAGGGCCGCGTGATGGGCGCGACCGGGTGCATGTTGACCACCTGCTATCGCGACCCCACCACGGGCGAAATTCTGCACGCCTGGGCTGGCATCGTGGGGCGCGACGGCATCAAGCCGGGCGTCTGGTATCGCCTCGACAGCGACGGCCAGCCGGTGGAGGTAATGCCATGACCGCCCCCGACACCCCCGCCGGGCTGACTGCGCTGGCAGAGGAAGCCGCGCTCCGCTTGGAGCAGGAGGCCCGGTATCTGGACGTGGCCGAGGCTGCGGGCGACGCCGACACGGCGGACTACGCGCGGGACTGCCTCGCCGTCGCCGCCTTGCTGCGCCGCCTCGCCGCCGCGCTGGCCGACGCCCGCGCGCAGGGGCGCAGGGAGGGGTTGGAGGAGGCTGAGGCTGCGGTGCATTGGGCGATGCAGCCCAGCGACGGGGCGATCTACACGGGCGACTACGCGCGGGCCGCTGCGATGGCTGCTGCTGCCGAGCGCGGCCGAGACGCCATCCGCGCCCTCGCGCAGCGGGAGCCGAGCGCATGAGCGCCGCCGAGGACGCGCTGGTGGCGGCGATGGCGCGTGCTGTGGCCCAGGACTTCTACGCAAGTAGCTGGGCCGAGACGAGCGAGTTCCGCCGAGGCGTGTGCTTGTCCATGTCCCGCGCCGCCCTGGCCGCGCTGCGGGCGCAGGGGGTGGCGCTGGTGCCGGTCGAGCCGACCGAGGCGATGCTGGACGCGATGGGCGAGATGCACATGCCGTTCGGCGAGATGCGCGCAGCATGGGACGGTGCCCTCGCCGCCTCCCCCTATGCGCCCCCGCCGGAGTGCGCGCCGTGACGCCGTTCCGCATCACCGGCCCGGCCGTGATCTCGTTCAGCGGCGGGCGCACCAGCGCCTACATGCTCTGGCGCATCCTCCAGGCGCACGGCGGCGCCCTGCCGCATGACGTGGAGGTGCTGTTCGAGAACACCGCCCGCGAAATGCCCGCAACGCTGGATTTCGTGCGCGACTGCGCCGAGCGGTGGGGCGTGCCGGTGACGTGGCTGGAATACGACCGCGCGCCCGGCGGCCCGACCTACCGCGTCGTGGACTACGCCAGCGCCAGCAGGAATGGCGAGCCGTTCCGCATGCTGCTGGACGCCAAGCTCATGCTGCCGAACCCCGTGACGCGCTTCTGCACCATCGAGCTTAAGATCAGGACGGCGAAGCGATACATCGTCGCTACGCGCGGCTGGAACCGCTGGACGAACATCGTCGGCCTGCGGGCCGACGAACCCGCGCGCGTCGAGCGCGCCACCGACCCGGCGCGAAACAAGAAGGACCGATGGGACGTGCGCTGCCCGCTGGCCGAAGCGGGCGTGACGGTGCGCGACGTGGCGGCATTCTGGCGCGCGCAGCCCTTCGACCTCGCGCTGGCGGGGAAGTGGGAAGGCAATTGCGATGGATGCTTCCTCAAATCCCGCACCGCCATCAGCCGCATGCTGGCCGATCACCCCGAGCGGATGGTGTGGTGGGCCGAACAGGAAGCGGTGCCGCGCGGCAGTGGACGAGGCGCGCGCTTCCGTGCCGACCGCGAAGACTACGCGACGATGGCCGCGACTGTGCGGGCGCAAGGCGCGCTGCCCTTCGATGAGACGATGATTGAGGGTGGCAGCGAGTGCGGCATGGAGTGCGCGCCGTGACCTCCGCCGAGATCGCGCGGCGGCTGACGGCCGAACCTGTAAGCCCCGCTTACCAGTTCCGCTGGCGGCGCGTGCTGGGCGGGCAGGACCGCCACGGCCAGCCCTGCCGTGTGCTGGCGCGGGGCCGCATGAACGCCCGGCTGGTGGAGTTCCGCGACGGCTGGCGCGCCATCACCAGCGGCAACGCAATCCGGAGGATGCCATGAGCGACAACAGCGCCACGCTGGATGAGCAGATCGCCGAAGTGTCGCGCGAGTGCGCGATGCGCGAGCGGGTCTATGCCGGGTGGGTCACGTCCGGCCGGATGAAGCTTGCCGACAGCCAGCGCCAGATACGCCGCATGCGTGCGGTGCTCGCCACTCTCGAAAAGCTGCGCGCCGCCGAGCGCGCCAAACAGCCGGAGCTACTGTGATGAGCAACAACCCCCTCGCCATCCAGCACGTCCGCTGGGTGCTGATCGCGGACCCCGCCGCCATGGAGCGCGCCGAATACGCGCTGCTGGGCGACTACGCGAACCACTGGTCCAGCCCGGAATACGCGCTGTCCGACGACCCCGACGAGCCGCCCGAGCTGGTGGAGTGCACCATCACGCTCCAGCCCATGCGGTTCCCGGCGGACGTGGAACGCATGCCGATGTTCTGGCGCCTCGCGGCCGAGGTCGGCGACAAGGGCCACGTCTGCGTCGTCGTGGAGACCCCGGCCGTGCAGGTGGGCGTGAACACGGCGGGCGCGGTGAACCTGCAATACTGCCGCGTGTCGGCCGAGTTGCTGGACGCCGATCTGCGGGCGCGGGTGAAGCGGGCGCAGGACGTGCTGGCGGGGCGGGCATGAGCAAGGCACGCGAGAAGCGATACCGTCGTCTCATCAGCGCGCTGCGCGCTGCCGAGAAGGCGGCCAGCGCCGTGCTGTGGGAGGACGTGACCGCTGCTGAGCGGGAGCGTGCCGACCATAGCCTCAAGATGTTGCGAGCCAGCATCGCTGAATACGCAGGCTATCTGGAGGGCGCGACATGGTGGCGCACATGACCCCCGAGCAGGTGGTCCGCGCGCTGACGCCGGCGCAGCGCGAAGCCATCTGCCGCGCGACGCACATGTTCAATGGCGATCCAGCGTGCGTAGTGGCGCGCACGCAGACGGGCAACGCGCTCGCACGCCGGGGCCTCGTCACGGCGAGCGGCCGCGGCCTCATCCGAAAGCTCACCCCTCTCGGCGCCGCCGTGCGCACCGAAATCAAGAAGGAGAGCGACCAATGACCGCTGACGTGCTGCCCGCCGGTCGGATGCAGCCCACCGCATGGGAGGTCCAGTGCCCACACTGCGGCACCACCGTGCAGTTGGACTGCGACATGGTGGAGGACGCCGGCGGGGGGATTAGCCCGGAACCGGCCGAGCGTTGGCCGGTTTGCGAGGAATGCGACAAGCAATTCGAGATTGTGCGTGCGTGGGTGAACCATGACCGCTGACCCCGCCACCCTCACCGCCCTGGCCGCGCGGTGCGAGGCGGCGGAGGGGCCGAGCCGGGAGTTGGACGAAGCGATTGTGCAAGGCGTGTATCCCGAGTTGGACATTCGCCGCGACGGCCCTGATGGTCTGTGGCGCGCCTACGGCTCAACGATGGGGCGCGACTGCATCCTGCGTGTCGAGGACTACACCGCCAGCCTGGACGCCGCGCTGACGCTGGTGCCCGCGCGCGCCATGTGGGCCGCTGGCGTGGACGAGGACGGGATGGGCTGCGCCGACATGCCGCAGCACCGGATGCTGGTCCATGCCCGCACCCCCGCCCTGGCGCTGTGCGCCGCCGCGCTGCGGGCGCTGGCCGAGGGGAGGGAGTGATGGCGAGCGGATGCGACTACAGCCCGACCCCTGCTCAGGCCGACCTTATCGCTGGTGTCAGCAATATGCCTGCTGACATCCGTGAGATGATCTTCGCGCGCTATGCCCGCGACCATGGCGTGCAGGCGCTTGTTGAGTTGGCGGCGCAGATCGTCGGCATGGCGAACAGCGTGATTGCCAACAACCGCGAGTGCATCGAGCTTTTCGGCATCTGCGAGGGCACGCTGCATCCGCACAATGCTCGCCAGATCAATCTGCCCACCCTATTCGGTGCGGCGGTTGGGGCGAAGCTGGCGCTGAGGGCGGCAGGCTGCAAGCGGATGTGCCACGGCTGCGCCTACCGGCTGGGCACGCCTGCGAACCAATCTCCGGTGACGACGTGCGATGCTGACTATGCGCGCGAGGAAGCGGATCACATGGATTTTCTCTGCCACGAAGCGCCGCAGAAGAAGCGCAGGTGCCGCGGCCACGCGAAGGCGCTTCGCCATGCCCGCTGACCCCATCCGCGCTGCGCTGGACGCGGCGGGCGAAGCGGCGCGCATCGAGGCGTGCAAGCCTGGCTGCTGTGGCGAGGGCACCGGCTGCGAAATCGGGCCGTGCTATTGCTCGACCGTGGCCGCGCGTGCCGCCATCGCCGCGTTCCTGCGGGCGCTGCCGCCATCCGACGTGATGATGCAGCGATACGCCCCGGACGGCGACCTGGCCGGGCCGCACTCGACGCTGACACTCGCCGCCGCCGTCGAAGCGGCGGGGGAGGGGCGGTGATGGCCGATGAAGATCAAAGCCGGCGCGCGGCGCGCATGGCGCGGGTGGATGCCATGCCGGCGGATGTGCGCGCGTGCGTGCATGACTACGGCCTGACCATCGTGGATGCCTGCATGCAGCTCGGCGTGGTGAAGGCGCGGCACATCCGGCACTTGGTCGAAACGGTGCGGTGCCAGTCCTACCAAGGGAAGCGGGACAAGGCCCCGCCGCGCCGCACCGATGCCTGACGGCGGCGCGCGCGCCCTGCCCCCGCTCCGCACGCTGGACGACCTGGCCGCGCATCTGGGGCGCTCCCGCAAGACGGCCGGGCGGCGGGTGGAGGCGGCGATGCAGGCGGACCCCGGCTTGCGCGCCATCCGGGACGGCCGCACGCTGAAGTTCACAGGCCCGCAATGGGCGCGGCTGCTGGAGGCCCTGGAATGGCGCTGTCCCTCCGCAAGCGGGGCGAAGTCTGGCACGCGCGCGGCACCGTCCGTGTCGGCCGGGAGACGATCGCCGTCCGCGAGTTCTCCACAGGATGCCGTGCGCGCGCTGATGCAGCAGCGGCGGCAGGCGCGGAAGAAAAGCGCATCCGCGAGGAGCACCTTGACGGCCCTGCCGGGCGGGCGCGCAACCTCGCCATAGCCGAGTGCATCCTGGCCTACCTGGGCCGCCCGCGCGGCGTCTCCGCGCTGGACGAAGCCAAGCTGGACGCGCTGAACGAGGTGGTGGGCGCCTACACCCTGGCGCAGCTCCCCGACGCCTGGCGCGCCTGGCGGGAGGCGCGGCCGAAGCTGGCCCCGGCCACCCTCACGCGCTACCGCGCCCTGCTGATGAGCGCCATCCGGCTGACCTGCCGGGACCGCGGCCTGCCTGCCCCTGCCCTGCCGGCCGTGGAAGCGGCGAAGGGCGAGCGGGTGGCGATGCTGGCGCCGGGCGAACGCCGCCGGCTGCTGGCCGCCTACAGCCCGCACGCGGCGTGCCCTGCCCTGCTGCTGGCCCACCAGGGCATGCGGACGCAGGAGGTGCTTCGGCTGGACTGGCGGGACGTGGACTTCGCCACGCGGACCATCCGGGCGGGGGTGCGAGCCGGCGCGCACCGGACGAAGGCCCGGCGCGGCCGGGCGGTGCCGATGCACCCGCACGTGGAGATGCTGCTGTGGGGAATGTGGCACGCCGCCGGGCGCCCCGAGGCGGGGCCGGTGTTCGTGTCCAGCCGGGGCGCGGCCTATGCCGACACGACGGACAAGGGCGGCAACCCGCTGCGCAAGGCGCATGACACCGCCTGCCGCAAGGCGGGGGTGCGGGGCTTCCGGGTGCATGACTGGCGCCACGACTGGGCGGCGCGGATGGTGATGGGGGGCGTGGACCTCTACACGCTGATGCGGATCGGCGGCTGGTCGAGCCTGAAGATGGTGGAGCGTTACGCCGCCGTCAGCGCGGAACACCTGCACGACGCGATGCGGCGCATCGCCTGACTGCCCAGATGGTGCCCAGACGATGTTGCATGTTCTGTCCCTGTTCGTCCCGAAATGTCCCGAGTTGTCCGGGCACAGAACAGGCAGAAAGCAAGGAAACTCTACGGGAAGTTGGTAGTGGTGGGCGGACTTGAACCGCCGACCCCGGCATTATGAGTGCCGTGCTCTAACCAGCTGAGCTACACCACCGTGCGTGCGCGCGGTTTACGCCGCCGCACCGTCCGCGTCAACGCGCCGGGCGCGGATGAAGCCCGCGCCCAGCACGCGGTCCCCATCATACAGCACCGCCGCCTGGCCGGGCGCCGCCACGGCCGGCGCGTCGGGGCGGAGGCGCAGCAGCGCGCCATCCCATTCGGCCGTCGCCGGCTGCGGCTGCTCGCGCCCGCGCAGCTTGGCCTGGCAGCGGAAGGGGCCGGCGCCTGGCTCGGCCAGCCAGTTCATCTCGCCGGCCACGATCTCCTCCACCGGCACGGCGGCGCGCGGGCCGACGGTGACGCGGCGCGTGCGGGCATCCAGCGCGGTCACGAAGAGGCGCTCCGAGGCGGCGATGCCCAGGCCGCGCCCCTGCCCCACCGTGTAGCGGCCGATGCCCTGGTGGTGGCCCAGCACGCGGCCGGCGCCGTCCACGATCTCGCCGGGCTGCATCGCCTCCGGGCGCAGCGTCGCCACCAGCGAATCGTAGCGGCCCTCGGGCACGAAGCAGATGTCCTGGCTGTCGGGCTTCTCCGCCACCGGCACGCCCAGCCGGGCGGCATGGCGCCGCACCTCGGCCTTGTCCGCCATGCCGCCCAGCGGAAAGAGCACGCGGGCGAGCTGCGCGCGGGTGGTGTGGGCCAGGAAGTAGCTCTGGTCCCGCACGGGGTCGGCGGCGCGGTGCAGCTGTGCCTCGCCCCCTGGGCCGTCCAGCCGGCGGGCGTAGTGGCCGGTGGCCAGCATGTCGCAGCCCAGATCCTCCGCCAGCATGGAGAGGTCCTGGAACTTCACCGTCTGGTTGCAGCGGATGCAGGGGATGGGCGTCTCGCCGCGGGCGTAGCTGCCGGCGAAATCCTCGATCACCGCCTCGCGGAAGCGCTGCTCGCGGTCCAGCACGTAGTGCGGGATGGCGAGGCGCTGCGCCACGTCGCGCGCGTCGCGGATGTCCTGGCCGGCGCAGCAGGCGCCCTTCTTCTTCACCGCCGCGCCATGGTCGTAGAGCTGGAGGGTGGCGCCCACCACCTCATGGCCCTGCTCCACCAGCAGCGCGGCGACGACGGAGGAATCCACGCCGCCGCTCATCGCGACAAGCACCCTCACCCCGCGTTCAGCCCCTGCTGCCAGAAGCGCTGCTCCAGCCGCGCCGCCTCCGCGAAGTCGCGCGCCAGCCGCGTGAAGCGCGCCTCGCCACCATGGCTCACGCCCAGCGCATCAATGCGCTCGGCGGCCGCCATGGCCAGCGCCTGGTAGTCGGCGGCGCCATAGGTCTCGATCCAGGAGCGGTAGGGGTTGCCCTCGATCACCGTCGCGGGGTCGGCCAGGATGCGCCGCGCCACCTCGCCATAGCCCACCGTGCAGGGGGCCAGCGCCACCTCCAGGTCCAGGATGTCGCCATGGAGGCCGCGATCCATCACCCAGCGGGTGTAGGAGACGGTCTCGGCCGTCTCGGGCACCTCCGTCACCTCGCGCTCGGAGAGCCCCCATTCGGCGCAGTAGCGCAGGTGCAGCTTGGTCTCGTCGAGGATGGCGAGCACGGCGGCGGCCTTGCCGCGCATCGCCTCCAGGCTCTCGCCCTTCACCACCGCCAGCGCCTTGGCGCGGGCGAAGTGGATGAGGAAGAGGTAGTCCTGGATCAGGTAGTGCCGGAAGGCGGCCAGCGGCAGCGTGCCGCGCGCCAGCGCCTGCACGAAGGGATGCCAGGTGTAGCCGGTCCAGTCCGCGCCCGCCTCGTCGCGCAGGCGGCGGAACAGCCCGCCCTGCGCGCCGAAGGCCAGCGGGTTCACTTCGAGGAGGCGGGCAGCTTCACCACCAGCCCGTCCAGCGCCTCGGTGATGATGAGCTGGCAGCCCAGGCGCGAGGTCTCCTGCAGGTCGAAGGCGAGGTCGAGCATGTCCTCCTCGTCCTCCGTCGGCTCCACCAGCTTCGGGAACCAGGAGGGGTCCACGATGACGTGGCAGGTGGAGCAGGCGAGGCTGCCCTCGCAGGCGCCCTCGATGTCCACGCCGTGGCGGTGCGCCACCTCCAGCACGGACAGGCCCAGCGCGGCCTCGACCTCGCGGCGGGTGCCGTCGCGCTCGATGAAGGTCATCCTGGGCATGGGTGCTGGCTACTCCGCGGCGTGCTGGGTGGTGCTGAGGGCGGCCCAGGCCTCGCACAGCATGCGCGCCGCCTGGTCCGCCTCGGCGGGCGAGGTAAAGCGCCCCAGCCCGAGGCGCAAGGTGGCCCCGGCCGCCGCCGCGTCCAGCCCCATCGCCGTCAATACGTAGGAGGGCGCGACCTCCGCCGAGGAACAGGCCGAGCCGGTGGAGAGGCACAGGCCGGGCACCGCCGCCATCAGGGCCTGCGCCGGGACGCCGGGGAAGGTGAGGTTCAGGTTGCCGGCCACCCGTTCCTCCCAGGCGCCGTTGACGCGCAGGCCGGGGATGCCCTCGCGCAGCCGCCGCAGCAGGATGTCCCGCTGGCCCCTGATGCGCCCGGCATCCAGCAGCCCCTCGGCCGCGGCGATGCTCGCGGCGGCGCCGAAGCCCACCGCCAGCGGCGCGGGAATGGTGCCGGAGCGCAGCCCGCGCTCCTGCCCGCCGCCGCTGAACAGCGGGGCCAGGCGCACCCGCGGCCGGCGCCGCACGTAGAGCGCGCCGATGCCGCGCGGCCCGTACATCTTGTGCGCGGAAAGCGAGAGCAGCCCGGCGCGCATCGCCGCCACATCCAGCGGGAGGCGCCCGGCGGCCTGGGCGGCATCGGTGTGCAGCACCGCGCCCACTGCCTCGGCGATCTCCCCGATGGCGGAAAGGTCCTGCACCACCCCCGTCTCGTTGTTCACCGCCATCACGCTCACCAGCAGGGTGGGCACGGCCAGCGCCTCGCGCAGCGCGTCGAGGTCCAGCAGGCCATCGGGGCGCACCGGCAGGATCACCGGCTCGAAGCCCTCGGCCTGGAGGTCGCGCACGGATTCCAGCACGCATTTGTGCTCGGTCGCCACGGTGACGATGCGGCGCCGCTCGCCGTCCCGGTGGAAGCGCGCCAGCCCCTTGATCGCCAGGTTGTTCGCCTCCGTGGCGCCGGAGGTGAAGATGATCTCGCGCGCCTCGGCGCCGATCAGCGCGGCGATCTCGGCGCGGGCCTGCTCCACCGCCGCCTCGGCCTCGCGGCCCATGGCGTGCTCGGTGCTGTGGGGGTTGGCGAAGCTGTCCTCCCAGAAGGGGCGCATCGCGGCCAGCACGCGCGGGTCGAGCGGCGTTGTGGCGTGGTGGTCCAGGTAGATCGGGCGGTTCGGGCGCATGGCCCGCCCTATGTGGCAAGCGCGGCGCGCCGTGACGAGAGGCGGTCGCGCATGGCACGCCACGCCTGGAGGAACCGCCCGGCCGCATCCTCCGGCGCGTTCCAGGGCAGCGAGACGCGGATGCCGCAGCCGGAATCCGCGCCGAAGCCCATCGCCGCCAGCACATGCGAGCGCGCCACCTTGCCCGACGAACAGGCCGCCCCGGCGGAAACGCGCACGCCCGCGAGGTCGAGCGCGATCACCTGCGTCTCGGCCGGGATGCCGGGCAGGACCAGCAGTGCGGTGTTGGGCAGGCGCGGCGCGCCGGCGCCGGCCACCACCGCGCCCTCCGCGCCGGCCGCGATGGCATCGCGCAGGCCGGCGATGCGCGCGGCGCCATAGGGTGCCGGGGCGGCAGCCCCGAAGGC
>JBEQBS010000088.1:0-10593 GCA_041639675.1 Rubritepida sp.
GGCGCGCAGAAGCGCGCTCGGCCCGCGAAGCGGGCCGCATGGACCGGTCAAGCAATGATGCCATTCGTATCAATCCGCCGCGGTGGCGCCGCCCTGGCGTGGTTCCGCGCGGGGCTGCTGGAGCTTCCGCCGCCGCTCGCCCAGCGCCGCGCCCAGGCGCGCGAAGAGCGGCGCGGGCGCCTGCTCGTCCATCACCGGCGCCAGGTGCACCAGGATGGGGCGGTGGTCGGAGCGCCCGGCCAGCAGCGTGCGCGCCCCCGTGCAGGCCAGGCCGCGCGCCAGGCAGCGGTCCAGCCGCACCGGCACCACGTCGCCCGAGACATGGGTGGGCTCGCGCGGGCCGAGGTCGCGGAAGCCGGGCAGCATGTGGTGGCCCACCATGTTGAAGTCGCCCAGGATGGCGGCGCGCGGCGGCAGGGCCCGGGCGATGGCGCGCAGCTGCCGGCGGTTCAGCACCTGCCCGTGCGAGAGGTGGACATTGGCCACGGTGAAGCCGCCCACATCCAGCAGCAGGCAGACGCGCCTGAACATCGCCCCGCGCTGGAGCGGCAGCACCACGGGGGGCACGTGCAGCTCCTGCGGGCTCCAGGCCGCCAGGCCATGGATGCGGCCGGGCAGGTTGGAGCGGAAGTAGTGGCCGCCGACGAGCTCCGGCAGGCGGTCCATCGCCTCGGTCGCCTCCTGCATCAGGAACAGGCCCGGGCGCTCGCGCTGGATGAGGCGCGCCACCTCCTCGATGCGCGCGCCCACGGTGTGCAGCAGGTTCCAGGAAACGACCTTCACGGGCGGATGGGATACCAAGGGGCGCTCCTGCGGCGGCGATGGGGCTGCAACGCCGCGGCGCCGTGCCGGATGTGGGGAATCGCGCGGCGGTGGGAAGCCCGCAAGGCCCTGCCGCGAGGATTCGCGGGCCGGCTGCTCAATCCCTGGGCAGCGGCACCACCCCGGCGGGGTCCAGCGTGACCGCCGCCGGGCCGGGGCGGGGGGTGAGGGCGAAGCCACCGGGCACCAGGGCGAACAGGGTCCCGATGGGGGTTTCCAGCGTCGCCTCGGCATGGCCGCCCATGCAGGTGGCGCGCAGCACCCGCGCCGGCAGGGCGCCGGGGGTGCCGGCCGGGTGCAGGCGGATCGCCTCGGGGCGGATCACCACGGGGCAGGGGCCATGCGGCAGGCCGCGGCCATCCACCGGCACCGCCAGGCCGCCGATGTCCAGGGCATCCGGCCCCAGCACGCCCTCGGCCAGGTTGGCCTCGCCCATGAAGCCGGCGACGAAGCGCGAGGCGGGGCGGGTGTAGAGCGCCTCCGGCGTGCCCTGCTGGGCGATGCGCCCGGCCTGCATCACCACGATGCGGTCGGCCACCGCCATCGCCTCGCCCTGGTCATGCGTGACGTAGAGGACGGTGAGGCCCAGCCGCTGCTGCAGGGCGCGGATCTCCTCGCGCATGCTCCGCCGCAGCTTGGCGTCCAGGTTGGAGAGCGGCTCGTCGAAGAGCAGCACCTCGGGCTCCAGCACGAGGGCGCGGGCGACGGCGACGCGCTGCTGCTGCCCGCCCGACATCTCGGAGGGCAGGCGGGATGCGAAGCCGGCCAGGCCCACGCCCTCCAGCGCCGCCTCGGCGCGCTTCGCCGCCTCGCGCCGGCCCATGCCGCCGGAGACGAGGCCATAGGCCACGTTCTCGCCCACGCTCATGTGCGGGAAGAGCGCGTAGGACTGGAAGACCATGGACACGTTGCGCGCACCCGGCGGCAGGCGCGTCACGTCGCGGCCGCCGATCAGCAGGCGGCCCTCGCTGGGCGTTTCCAGCCCCGCCACCATGCGCAGCAGCGTGGTCTTGCCGCAGCCGGAAGGGCCGAGCAGCGTGACCAGCGTGCCGCCTTCCACCGTGAGGTCCAGCGGGTGCACGGCGCGCTGCGCGCCATAGGACTTGCCGATGCCCTCCAGCATGACCGCCGCGCCGCTCATGCCGCGCGCCGCCCCAGGCGCCGCCGCCCGACGAGCAGGTTGATGAGGCCCATGGCCGCCAGCATCAGCACGATCAGCACCGTGCAATAGGCGATGGCCAGGCCGTAATCGCCGTTGATGACGCGGTTGATGATGAAGACGGTGGCCATCTCATGCTCCGCCGAGACGAGGAAGATCACGGCCGAGACGGTCGTCATCGCCCGCACGAAGGAATAGACCAGCGCCGTGACCAGCGCCGGCTTGAGCAGCGGCAGCACCACCGTCCGCAGGGCGCGCCCGGTGCTGGCGCGCAGCGTCGAGGCCGCCTCGTCCAATGAACGATCAAGCTGGCTCATCGCCGCCATGCCGGAGCGCACGCCCACCGGCAGGTTGCGGAAGACGAAGCAGATGACGAGGATCGTCGCCGTCCCCGTCAGCTCCAGCGGCGGCACGTTGAAGGTGAGGATATAGGCCACGCCGATCACGGTGCCGGGCACGGCGAAGGTCAGCATCAGCGCGAATTCCAGCAGGCCCCGTCCGCGGAACTGCTGCCGCGCCAGCAGCCAGGCCGCCAGCAGCCCCAGCCCGGCGGTGAGCGGCGCGGCGATGGCGGCGAGCTGCACGGTGGTGAACAGCGAATGCCAGGCGCCGCCGGCCCAGATCAGCGCGCCATCCGGCGCGCGCTCCAGCGCGAAGGCGCGGGCGAAGTGGGAGAGCGTCAGCGTCCAGTCCCGCCCCCAGACGCGCACGAAGCCGCCCAGCAGCGCCAGGGCGTAGACCGCCAGCGTCAGCGCCGCCCAGGGCAACGCCACCGCCATGGCCAGGCGGCGCACCGGGCCGGGCAGGGGGGTCGGCAGCCCGGCATCCCCCTTGCCCGTCATCGAGACATAGGAGCGCCGGCCCACCACCGCGCGCTGGGCGAAGAAGGCCCCGAAGCCTAGCCCCAGCATCAGCCCGGCCAGCACGGCGGCGCGGCCGAAATCCTGCTGCGCGCCGACCACGGCGAAGAAGATCTCGGTGGAAAGCACGCCGAAGGAGCCGCCGAGCAGGATGGGGTTGCCGAAATCCGTCAGGCTCTCCACGAAGACCACCAGCCAGGCATTGGCCAGCCCCGGGCGCATCAGCGGCAGCGACACGGCGCGGAAGGTGCGCATGGGGGAGGCGCGCAGCGTGCCCGAGGCTTCCTCCAGCGTCGGCGAGACGCCTTCCACCACGCCGATGAGCACCAGGAAGGCGGTGGGGGTGAAGGAGAAGACCTGCGCCAGGAACACCCCGTCGAAGCCGTAGATCCAGCGGCCGAGCTGCACGCCGAACAGCGCCTCCGCGGCTTGGTTCACCAGGCCGGAGCGCCCGAAGATGAGGATCAGCCCCAGCCCGATGACGAAGGGCGGTGTGATGATGGGCAGCACCGTCAGCAGCCGCAGCGCGCGGCGGCCGGGCAGGGCGGTGCGCGTCACCAGCAGGGCGAAGCACAGGCCGAGCAGGGTGGCCGCGGTGGCCGACGCGCTGGCCAGCACCACCGTGTTCCAGAACACCCCGCCGGCGCCCCACACCTTGCGGTCGGCCAGGCGCAGCCAGAAGGCGTCCAGCGCCGGCACGCCGTCGCGCGGGGTCGTCACCTGGGCCAGCATGGTGCCCACCGGCCAGGCGGTGAAGAGCAGGATGCACAGCGCCAGCAGCCCCACGGCACCGGCGGTGAAGCGGTCGCCGCGGAACAGGCCGCGGCGCGCCAGGCCTTCGGTGAACAGGAACAGGAAGCCCAGCACGGCGCAGGCGCCGCCCAGGCCGATGCCGAATTGCCGGTCCTCCATCGGGCCGAAGGCGGCTTCCAGCCAGGGCGCCGTCCAGCCCATCACGCCGACGGCCAGGCCCTGGGCGGCGATGGCGAGCAGGCCCAGCCCGCCCGCGGCCAGCAGCCAGGCGGCGCGGCCGGTGACGAGGCCGGGCAGGGCCAGCGGCAGCGCCAGCAGGGCGGGCCAGAACCACCAGCGCCCATGCGCCACGGCCTGGGTCAGCGCCGAGGCCATGTCGGGCTCGCCCGCCCCCAGCGCCAGCATGGTGGCGGGGGTGAGGCCATCCTGCTGGACATGCCAGGGCAGCAGCAGCAGCCCGGCCGCCGCCAGCGCCCACCAGGACCTCACCGGGGCAGCGACCCGATCTCGCGGTCCCAGCGCTCCAGGATGCGGCGGCGGGTGGCGGGGTCGCCGAAGCGGGCGAAGTCGGAGTCCACGAGGTTGATGCGCGACAGGTCGGCGATGCGCGGGTCGCTGGTGGCGCCCGGGTGGGCCGGGACGTGGAACTGGTTGGCGCGCAGCATCACGTCCATGGCGGCCGGCGTCAGGTACCAGTCCACGAAGCGCCGCGCCTGGGTCATGTTGCGCGCGCCGCGGATGATGGAGAGGCACGCGACCTCGTAGGAGGTGCCTTCCTCCGGATAGGCGATGCGGATGGGGAAGCCCTGCTCGCGCATCGTCGTCGTTTCCATGTCGAAGGAGGGGGCGAGCATGGTTTCCCCGCGCGCCACCGCCTGCATGGGCGCCGCACCCGAGCGCGTATAGGCGTTCACGTTCGCATGCAGCCGGCGGAGATAGGCGAAGGCGCGGTCCTCGTCCCACAGCTGGATCAGCCCGGCGATGATGGTGTAGGCGGTGCCGGAGCTGTTGGGGTTGGGGAGCTGGATCTCGCCGCGCCATTGCGGCTCCAGCAGCGCCGCCCAGGAGCGCGGCGGCTCCAGCCCCCGGCGGGCCAGCAATTCGCTGTTGTAGGTGATGCCGATGGCGCCCGAGGAGACGCCGACGCAGGTGCCGCCCGATTGCTCATGCGCCCGCCGCGCCCAGAGGTGCAGCGCCGCCATGTTGGGCGAGGCGTAGGGCGCCAGCAGGTTGCGCTGGGCGGCGGTGATGTGCGCCTCCGACGAGCCGCCGAACCACACGTCGGTGCGCGGGTTGGCGCTCTCCGCCTGCACCTGGGCCAGGATCTCGCCGGTGCTCTTGCGCGTCATGTTCACCCGCACCCCGGTGTCGCGGGTGAAGGCGGCGGCGATGGCCTCGCACCACTCGGCCTGGGGGGCGCAGAGCATGTTCAGCGTGCCCTGCGCCCGCGCCGCGCCGGGCGCCAGCAGCAGCAGGGCGAGGAGGAGGCGAATCACCGCGGCAGGCTCCCCACCTCGCGGTCCCAGCGCTCGATCAGGCGGCGGCGCTCGGCGGCGCGGCCGTACCTGGCGAAGTCGTATTCGATGAGGCGGATGGCGTTGAGGTCCGGCGCGCCGGGCGGCAGCGGCGCCTCGCGGTTGGAGGGGGTCTGGAGCTGGCCGCCGGCCTCGAAGCCCAGGCGCTGGGCCGGGGCGGTCAGCGCCCAGTCGTAGAAGCGGCGCGCCTGGCCGATGTTGCGCGCCCCGCGCAGGATGGACATGGAGCCGATCTCGTAGCCCGTGCCCTCGCAGGGGGTGGCCCAGGCGACGGGGAAGCCGGCGTTGCGCTCCGTCACCGCGTCATGCACGAAGGAGAGCGAGACGCCCGTCTCGCCGCGCGCCACCGCCTTGATCGGCCCGGTGCCGGAGCGCGCATAGGCGTTCACGTTCGGGTGCAGCCGGCGCAGGTAGGCGAAGGCCGGCTCCTCGCCCATCAGCTGCACCAGGGTGGCGATGATGACATAGGCGGTGCCTGACGAGTTCGGGTTGGCCACCTGGATCTCGCCGCGGAAGCGGGGCTCCAGCAGGTCGGCCCAGCAGGCGGGGGCGGCGATGGCGCGGCGGGCCAGCAGCTCCGTGTTGAAGCCGAAGCCGATGGCGCCGGCATAGACGCCGATGGCGCGGCCGTTGCTCTGCCGCCATTGCAGCAGCGCCCAGGGGTGAAGCCCGGCGTTGTTGGCGCTCTCGTAGGCCTGGGTGAGGTTCTCCTCCGCCGCCGCCAGGTGGGGGTCGCCGGTGCCGCCGAACCAGACGTCGCCGCGCGGATTCTGCGCCTCGGCTCGGATGGCGGCCAGGGTCTCGCCGCTGCCGCGCTGGGTCATGTTCACGCGGATGCCGGTGTCGCGCTGGAAATTGGTCGCCACCGCCTGGCACCATTCCACCTGCACCGAGCAGTACAGGTTCAGCGTGCCCTGCGCCCGCACCGGCCCGAACCCGGCCACCAGCAGCGCCGCCGCGATGATTCCCCGCCGGAACATCCCGAATCCCTCCCTGGACTTCGCGCGGAGGGTGTCACGGAACTGTCACGGAAGTCTATTTCGTGACGAAGGCCTTCTCGACCACGAAGGACCCCGGCGCGTTGTTGGTGCCCTCGACGAAGCCGCGCGCCTCCATCAGCGCTTTGCAGTCGGCGTTCATGGCCTCGCTCCCGCAGATCATCACGCGGTCATGCGCGGGGTCCAGGCGCTCAACCCCGGCCTCGCGCTCGGCGGCGCCGGATTCCAGGCGGGTGGTGATGCGGCCCATGACGGGGAAGGGCTCGCGCGTCACGGCGGGGAGGTAGATGAGCTTGGCGGCCACGTCCTCGCCCAACAGCTCATGCGCCGGCAGCTCCTCGGTGATGTAGCGGCGGTAGGCCAGCTCCGCGGCCTCGCGCACCGTGTGGGCGATGATGACGCGGTCGTACTTCGCGTAGGCCTCCGGGTCGCGCATCAGCGACATGAAGGGGGCGAGGCCGGTGCCGGTGGCCAGCATCCACAGGTTGCGGCCGGGCAGCAGGTTGTCCAGGATCAGCGTGCCCACCGGCTTGCGGCCGATCAGCACCTTCTCCCCCACCCGGATGTGCTGGAGGCGCGAGGTGAGCGGCCCGTCCGGCACCTTGATGGACAGGAACTCCAGCCTCTCCTCCCAGGCGGGCGAGACCATGGAATAGGCCCGCACCAGCGGCTTGCCGCCCACCATGAGGCCGATCATCGCGAATTGCCCGGAGGTGAAGCGCAGCGAGGGGTCGCGCGTGCAGGTGAAGGAGAAGAGCCGGTCCGTCCAGTGATGGACCGACGTCACCTCCTCGGCGAAGAAGCCCGGGGGGGCGGTGGTGATCTGGTCGTGGCCCGTGTCCATCATGGGGCGGGGTTTGCCGCCCGTGACGCCCGCTTGCAAGCGGTGCAGCATGGGCCATGGACGATTATCAACCCGTGCACGACCCCGCGACCCACCCCCCGGTCGGCCCGCTGGTGGATGCCACGCCGCGGCCCATCCCCGCGCGCATCCCGCATCGCGGCCGCAGCGTGGACCTCGAGCCCCTGCATGTGCGCCACGCCGCCGACCTGTGGCAGGCCGCGCAGGCCGACCGCACGGGTGAATCCTGGGCCTATCTCGGCTACGGCCCCTTCGCCGATGCGGCCGCCATGCGCGCCCATGCCGCCGCCATGGCCGCGCGGCACGACCCCCTGGCCTGGGCGGTGCGCCCGCACCGCAGCGGCACCGCGGATGGCTGGCTGACCCTGATGGAGATCCACCCCGCCGACGCGCACATCGAGCTCGGCCACATCTGGTTCTCCCCGCGCATGCAGCGAACCCGCGCCGCCACCGAGGCGATGTTCCTGCTGATGCGCCACGCGATGGACGAGCTGGGCTATCGCCGCCTCACCTGGAAATGCAACGCGCTCAACGCCCCCTCCCGCCGCGCCGCCGCCCGGCTGGGCTTCACCTACGAGGGCACGCTGCGCAACGTGGCCGTGGTGAAGGGGCGCCGGCGCGACACCGCCTGGTTCTCCATCCTGGCCGATGAATGGCCGGCGCGGCGCGACGCCATCGAGGCCTGGCTGGACGACGCCAACTGGGATGGGGCCGGCCGGCCGCGGGCTTCGCTGCACCGCACACCCGATGGTGGAAATCCCGCCTGATCCGGTCTACATTTCGCCATCGTAACCCCAAGGAGAGCCTCCCATGCTCGGACTGGAATATGGCGACCTGCTCGGCTGGGCGCTGATCGCCGCGGCCGGCGTCTTCGTCGTCGCGCAGTCGCGCGTGCCGATGGGCCTCGCCGTCACCGGCGCGGCGCTGGCGGCGATGCTGACCAAGACGGTGCTGCTGGAACTGGTTTGACGCTCCTGCAACCGCGGCGTCACGCGCGGGTCACAACGCGGCGCTAGGCGCTCCCGGTCCAATCCGACCGGGAGAGTTCCGATGCGCCGCTTCCTCCTCGCCTCCGCCGCGCTGCTCTGCGCCGCGCCGGCCTTCGCCGACACCCGCTTCGAGGCGGTGCTGGCCGGCCATGCCGTGCTGCCGGCCGCCACCTTCATCGCCCCGCCCGCCGGGGCGCCGGCCGCGCTCGGCACGTCGGGCCGCTTCGCCGGGCCGGGCAATGAGCGCGTGGAGGCCCGCGGCAGCATCCCGGGCGACACCGGCGCCCTGCATGGCCGCCGCCCCACCGGCCTGTCCTTCCCCTTCGCCGGGCAGCCGGTGCAGGGCTTCTCCGGCATCCGCCCGGTGGGCGACGGCACCTATTGGGTGACCCAGGACAACGGCTTCGGCACCAGGCGCAACAGCGCCGACGCGCTGCTGATGATCCACCGCATCCGCCCCGACTTCCGAGCCGGGACGGTGGCCATCGAGCGCACGATCTTTCTCTCCGACCCCGACCGCGTCGCCGGCTTCCCCATCGTCAACGAGCACACGGAGTCGCGCCTGCTGACCGGCGCCGATTTCGACCTGGAGTCCCTCCAGCCGGCCGCCGATGGCGGTTTCTGGCTGGGCGAGGAGTTCGGCCCCTTCCTGCTGAGGGTGGATGCCGAGGGCCGGCTGCGCCAGGTGGTGGGCACGGTGCTGGACGGCCAGCCCATCCGCTCGCCCGACCACCCGGCCCTGCAGGTGGCGGCGACGCCCACCGCCGGCGTCGCGTACCGCGCCCGCCGCTCCGGCGGCTACGAGGGCATGGCGATGACGCCGGACGGCACGCGCATCTGGGCGATGCTGGAGCAGCCGCTCTTCGCCGCCGGCAGCGACCAGCCCGAGGGCGCCTTCCTGCGGGTGATCGAGCTGGACGCCGCGCGCGGGGAATGGACCGGCCGCTCGCTGCGCTTCCGCCTGGCCGAGGGGGCGACGGCCATCGGCGACTTCAACATGGTTGACGAGCGCCGCGCCCTGGTGATCGAGCGCGACAATGGCGAGGGCGACCCCGGCCTGGCCTGCGCCCAGGGCGTGCAGCCCAGCGCCGCCGCGCCGTGCTTCCCGCTGCCGGCGCGGGTGAAGCGGGTGACGCTGGTGGACCTGGAGTCGGTGGACGCCGAGGGCTTCGTGCGCAAGATCGGCCATGTGGACCTGATGGCGATCCGCGACCCCGGGCGCCTGGCGCGCAGCCGCGGCGACCGGCCGCAGGGCGCGCCGGACGACGTGGCGACGATGCCCTTCTTCACCATCGAGAATGTGGCGATGGTGGATACCGACCACATCATCCTCGGCAACGACAACAACCTGCCCTTCAGCGCCGGCCGCCACCTGACCCGGGCCGACGACAACGAGCTGCTGCTGCTGCGGGTGCCCGAGCTGCTGCGCGCGCGCTGACGGGACGGGTGCGCCTGGGTGGCAGCGGGAGGAGAATGCCGCTTGCTGCTGCGCGCGCGCTGACGGGACGGGTGCGCCTGGGTGGCAGCGGGAGGAGAATGCCGCGTGATGCTGCGCGCACGCTGACGGGACGGGCGCGCCCCCGCCCGGCTTGCCTCACCGGCGGGGCTGCCTCACATGGCAGCCCCGCCGCCCGAGGACCGCCGCCGCATGAGTGCCGACGACCCCGTCCATGCCTTCGTCCCCGGCCCGCGCGCCGTGCTGGAGCCCACCGGGCGCGGCCCGCTCGACGGCCTCGCCTTCGCGGCGAAGGACCTCTTCGACGTCCAGGGCTTCCCCACCACCTATGGCAACCCGGACTGGGCGCGCACCCACCCGGTCGCCGCCGCCACCGCGCCCGCCATCCTCGCCCTGCTCGAATCCGGCGCCCGGCTGGTGGGCAAGACCAAGACCGTCGAACTTGCCTTCGGGCTGACGGGCGAGAACGTGCATCACGGCACGCCGCTGAACCCGAAGGCGCCGGACCGCTTCCCCGGCGGCTCCTCCTGCGGCTCGGCCGCCGCGGTCGCTGCCGGGCTGGTGGACATCGCCCTGGGCAGCGACACCGGGGGCTCGGTGCGCATCCCGGCCTCCTATTGCGGGGTCTTCGGCATCCGCCCCTCCTGGGGGGCGGTCTCGCTCACCGGCGCGCGCGCGCTGGGCCCGGCCTTCGACACCTGCGGCTGGTTCGCGCGCTCCGCCCGCGTGCTGCGCCTGGCGGGCGAGGCGCTGCTGCCGCTGGAATCCCAGGCGGTGGAATCGCTCGGGCCGGTGATGAAGGCGCAATCCGTCTGGATCAACGCCGAGCCCGCCACGGCGGCCGCCCTGCTGCCCGCCTTCGAGGCGCTGGAGCACCTGGTCGGCCTGGGCGCCGCGGTGCGGGTGGAAGGCTTCCCCGGCATCCTCGACCGCGCCTTCGAGGCCTTCCGCTGCATCCAGGCGCAGGAGGCATGGGCCACGCTGGGCTCCTGGATCGAGGCGACGAAGCCCGCCTTCGGCCCCGGCGTGGGCGAGCGCTTCGCTGCCGCGAAGGCGATGGACCCGGCCAAGGTGGCGGAGGCCCGGCATTTCCGCGCCCGCTTCAGCCAGCGCCTGCGCGCCGTGCTGGCCGGGGGCGGGGTCTTCGCCTATCCCACCT
>JBEQBS010000089.1:0-10553 GCA_041639675.1 Rubritepida sp.
TGCTGGCAGGCTGGTTGGGCGGCGGGGCGCGCCGTGCGCGCCCAAGGCCCCCTTCCTGGGCGCGGGCTGGCCTACGGGATCTTGGTGGTCTGCGCCACGGCCATCAGCGCCTTCGGGCGGCTCGCCTTCTCGACGATGCCGCTGATGCCCTCGCGCCGCTCCAGCTCGCCCCACACCGCGGCGGGGGGAATGCCGGCATCCACCAGCAGCACCAGCAGGTGATACACCACGTCCGCCGCCTCGCCGACGATGGCGTCGCGGTTCTGCGCCACCGCCTCGATCACCAGCTCCACCGCCTCCTCCCCCAGCTTCTGCGCCACCTTGGCGGTGCCGCGCTTCAGCAGCCGGGCGGAATGGGAGGTCGCGGCGTCGCCGGCGGTGCGCCGGCTCTCGATCGTGTCCCACAGGCGTTGCAGCACCGCGGCCTCGCCCGCCGGGCGGGGCGGGGCCAGGGGGGCCAGCGCCGCCTTCTCGGCCTTGCGCACCGCCTTGGGCAGCTTGGCCTTCACCGGAGCCACCGCGGCCGGGACGGGAAGCTTCACCTTCTTCTTGTTCGCCGCCTTGGCCATCACGCGGCCTCCCTCGCCTCGCGCACCGGGAAGCCGGCGGCCTTCAGCGCCGCCTTGGCCTGCCCGATGCGATACACCCCGTCATGGAAGACGCTGGCCGCCAGCAGCCCCGTCGCGCCCACCCGCGCGCCTTCCACGAAATGCTCCAGCGTGCCGACGCCGCCCGAGGCCACCAGCGGCAGCCGCACCGCCGCGCGGATGCGCCGCAGCAGCTCCAGGTCGAAGCCGGCCTTCGTGCCGTCGCGGTCCATGGAGGTCAGCAGGATCTCGCCCGCCCCGGCCTCCTCCATGCGCCGCGCCCAGCCGATGGCCTCGATGCCGGTGGGCCGGCGGCCGCCATGGGTGAAGATCTCCCAGCGGTCGAAGGCCACCTGCTTGGCGTCCACCGCCACCACGATGGCCTGGGAACCGAAGGCCTCGGCGCAGCGCGTCACCAGTCCCGGCTCGGCGATGGCGGCGCTGTTGATGCTGGCCTTGTCGGCGCCGGCCAGTAGCAGCTTGCGCACATCCTCCACGCTGCGCACCCCGCCGCCGACGGTGAGCGGGATGAAGACGCGCTCGGCCGTGCGGGAGACGACATCCAGCATGGTGTCGCGGTTCTCGTGGGAGGCGTTGATGTCCAGGAAGGTCACTTCGTCCGCGCCCTGCCGGTCATAGGTCGCGGCCTGCTCCACCGGGTCGCCGGCGTCGCGCAGGGACAGGAAGTTCACGCCCTTGACGACGCGGCCATCCTTGACGTCCAGGCAGGGGATGATGCGCAGCGCGAGTGCCATGCGAAGCGCATGGAACCGCGCCGCCGCCGGGTCAAGCGGGGTTCGCCAGTTCCAGCGCGGCCCCCGGCTCGATGCGCCCGTCATACAGCGCGCGCCCCAGGATGCAGCCGGCGACCGTGCCGGCGGCCTTCAGCGCGCGGATGTCCTCCAGCCCCGCCGCCCCGCCCGAGGCGATGACCGGGATCGGCACGGCGCGCCCCAGCGCCGCCGTCGCCTCGACGTTCACGCCGGCCAGCATGCCGTCGCGGGCGATGTCGGTGAAGATGATGGCGGCCACGCCGGCATCGGCGAAGCGCAGGGCCAGCTCGGTCGCGGTCATGTCGCTGGTCTCGGCCCAGCCCTCGGTGGCCACCATGCCGTCGCGCGCGTCAATGCCCACGGCGACGCGGCCGGGGAATTCGCGCGCGGCCGCACGCACGAAGCCGGGGTCCTTCACCGCGGCCGAGCCGAGGATGAGGCGCGACACGCCCGCCTCCACCCAGGCCGCGGCGGTCGCCATGTCGCGGATGCCGCCGCCCAGCTGCACCGGCGCCGCGGTGGCGCCCAGGATGCCGCGCACGGCGGCCGCATTGGCAGGCGCGCCGGCGAAGGCGCCGTCCAGGTCCACCACATGCAGCCAGGGGAAGCCTTGCGCGGCGAAGGCGGCGGCCTGGGCGGCGGGGTCGGTGCCGAAGATGGTGGCCCGGTCCATCGCGCCGCGCTGCAGCCGCACCACCTGGCCGCCCTTGAGGTCAATGGCGGGATACAGGGTGAACATCTGCGCCTCCGATTCAGCCTTGCGGTGCTCGCTGCGCTGCGCCCTCCAGGCATCGGAGGCCGTCATTCCGGAAGTCCCAGCGCGGCGCCGGTGGAGCGCCCGCGCGGCGTCTCCAGCAGGCGGTAGTAGAAGAAGCCCTCGACGGTGGCGCCGTTCACCCGCGCATAGGCCGGGTGGGTGCCCCAGCGGGTGTAGCCCAGCCCCTCGAACAAGGTGATCGCGGTTTCCTGCGTCGCGCGCACATCCAGGTTGATGACGCGCACGCCCGCGGCGGCCGCGCGCTCCTCCACGCGGCGCACCAGCAGCCGCGCCAGCCCGTGGCCGCGCGCATAGGGGGCGATGAAGGCGTGGGTCAGCGTGGCGCTGAAGGCCTGCGCCTCGTTGTTGCGCGGCGGGCGGACCAGCTGGGCGCTGCCCACCACCTCGCCATCCAGGCGGGCCACGAAGAGCTCGCGCTCCGGCACCAGCAGCACGCCGCGGAAATGGCGCTCCAGCGCGGAGCGGCTCTGCGCCCCCACCCAGCCGAAGCCGCCGCCTTCCACGATGGCGGCGTTGGTGGCGTCGCACAGCGCGGCCAGGTCGTGCGGCTCCAGCGCCTCCGCGCGCTCGACGGCGAGCGTGTGGCTCATGGTCGCCATGCGAGGAAGTTCCGCAGCAGGGTGAGGCCGAGGGTGGCCGACTTCTCCGCGTGGAACTGGGTGGCGACCACGGTGCCGCGCCCCACCACCGCCGTCACCGGCCCGCCATAGTCGGTGGTGGCCAGCAGGTCGTCGGGTTCCGCGCCCACCCAGGAATAGGAATGGACGAAATAGGCGTGGTCGCCGTCTCGGATGCCGTCCAGCACCGGGTGGGGGCGGTGGATCGCCAGCGCGTTCCAGCCCATCTGCGGCAGGGGCAGGGGGGTGCCGTCGCCCGCGCGCGGGTCCATCGGTGCCACCACGCCGGGCAGCCAGGCCAGGCCGGGCGTCTCGCCATGCTCCAGCCCCTTCTGCGCCAGCAGCTGCATGCCGACGCAGATGCCCAGCATGGGCAGGCCGCGCAGCTGCACCGCCTCGTAGAGCGCGGCCACCATGCCATCCAGCGCATCCAGCCCGGCGCGGCAGGCGGCGAAGGCGCCCTGGCCGGGCAGGATGATGGCATCCGCGTGGCGCAGGCTCCCGGCCTCGCGCGTGATCTCCACCGCCACGCTGCCCTCCGCCGCACGCTCCACGGCGCGGCGGACGGAGGCGAGGTTGCCCGAGCCGGGATCCACCAGGGCGATGCGCCTCATCGCCAGGCCTCCCGCAGCGCTGGCGCGCGGGCCCAGAGGCGCCCCAGGGCGCGCTCCTCGTCGGCCGCCAGCACCACCTGCGCCAGCCGCCAGCCGCGGCGCTCGCGGGTCCAGCGCAGCACATCACGGCCATGGAAGCCCAACAGCAGGGAGAGCAGCAGCGGCAGCGCCAGGCCCAGGGCGCCGGGCAGCAGGGCCAGCGCCACATCGGCCAGCAGCACCAACGGCGCGGCCAGCCAGCAGCGGTGCCACAGCAGCCAGAGCGGGCCGAGCAGCGCGGCCCAGAGGGAAAAGCCCTCGCGCAGCAGCAGCGGGCGCCCGGCCTCACCCTCGGGCGGCAGGTGCAGGGTCCAGGCGCGCATCAGCCGTCCAGCCTGCCCTTGGTGGAGGGGATGGCGCCGGGCGTGCGCGGGTCGGGCTCCAGCGCCATCCGCAGGGCGCGGGCGACGGCCTTGAAGCAGGCTTCCGCCACGTGGTGCGCGTTGGTGCCGGCCTTCAGCGTCACGTGCAGGGTGATGCCGGCGTTGAAGGCGAAGGCGCGGAAGAACTCCTCGAACAGCTCGGTGTCCATCTCGCCCACCTTGGGGCGCGCGAAGGGCACGTTCCAGGCTAGGAAGGGCCGGGCGGAGATGTCCAGCGCGGCCTCGGCCAGCGCCTCGTCCATCGGCAGGATGGCGTGGCCGTAGCGGCGGATGCCGCGCTTGTCGCCCAGCGCCTGGGCCAGCGCCTGGCCCAGCACGATGCCGCAATCCTCGGTGGTGTGGTGGAAGTCTATGTGCAGGTCGCCCTTGGCGGTCAGCGCCAGGTCCAGCAGGGCGTGGCGGGCCAGGGCGTGCAGCATGTGGTCCAGGAAGCCGATGCCGGTGGCGATGGTGGCCTGGCCGGTGCCGTCCAGCACCAGGGCTGCGGTGATGTCCGTCTCGGCGGTCTTGCGCGCGACGGTGGCGGTGCGGGCGTCCATGGGCGCTGTCTAGTCCCGGCGCGCGCGCATGGCTACAACCCGCGCCATGACACCGGCTGCCTTCCTGGACCGCGACGGGGTGCTGATCGCCGACACGGGGTATCCGCACCGGCCGGAGGAGGCGCAGGTGACGCCGGGCGCCTGGGCGGCGGTGCGGCGGCTGAACGCGGCCGGGCTGTTCGTCGCCATCGTCACCAACCAGGCGGGCGTCGGGCGTGGCCTGTATGACGAGGCGCAGGTGGCCCGCATGCACCTGTGGCTGCGCGCGCAGGCCGCGCAGGCCGGGGCGCGGCTGGATGCCTTCGCCCATTGCCCCTTCCACCCCACCGAGGGGCAGGGCCACTACCGGCGCGACAGCCCCCGCCGCAAGCCGGGGCCGGGGATGATCGAGGATGTCCTGCGCTTCTTCCCCATCCGCCGCGAGGGCTCCTTCATGATCGGCGACCGCGCCACCGACATGCAGGCCGCGGCCGCCGCCGGCATCCCCGGCCACCTCTTCCCGGGCGGGAACCTCGACGACTTCGTGAAGGGAATCCTGCCGTGAGCCTGCTGGCCGACCTCTACCCCTGGACCAAGGCGCTGCACCTGATCGGCGTCATCGCCTGGATGGCCGGGCTGTTCTACCTGCCGCGCCTCTACGTGAACCACCACCGGGTGCCGCGCGGGGGCGAGGAGCATGCGCGCTTCGTGGGCATGGAGCGCCGGCTGCTGCGCGGCATCATGAACCCGGCGATGATCTGGACCTGGGCCTTCGGCCTGCTGCTGGTGGCCACGCCGGGCATCGTGGACTGGCGGGCCGGCTGGTGGCACGCGAAGCTGCTCTCCGTGCTGCTGATGAGCGCCTTCCACATGTTCCTGGCCAGGCAGCGCCGCGGCTTCGCGCGCGACGAGCGCCCGCTGACGGAGCGCGCCTGGCGCTGGTGGAACGAGGCGCCGACCGTGCTGATGATCGTCATCGTCGTGATGGTGATCGTGAAGCCGTTCTGAGCGGCGCCCCGCCCGGATCAGGCGGCGCGGAGGAAGACGTAGATCTGCAGCGAGTCGCCGCTGCTGCGGTCGATCCCCTCCAGCGTCCACCCCGGCGCCGCCGCCCGCAGCCAGTCCAGCGTCATGCTGGTGTCGCCGTAATGCACGTCCGCGGCCAGCGGGTCGGCGCCGTGGGCGGCGTAGGCGAAGCCCTTTTCCCGGTGGTCGCGCTCCAGGCGCGCCACCTCGTCAGGCGCGGACTTGCCCTTGGCGAAGACCCAGTACTCCACGGGCCGGATGGTCACGCAGAAGATGCCGCCCGGGTGCATCCGCCGCCTGACCGTGTCGAGCACGAGCCGGGTGGCACGCTCGGACAGGTGGGTGAGGACGGAGAAGGCGTAGGCCAGGTGGAAGCGCTGCGGATCCGAGGGCAGGGTGGTGGGCAGGACGTCGCTTTGCAGGAACTGCGGGCCGAAGCCGCCCGCCCTGCACTCCGCGATCGAGCGGTCCCACGAATCCACGCCCCAGAGGCGCGATTCCGGCACGAAGTAGTACATCAGCCGCGCCAGCCGCGCGTAGCCGCAGCCGAAGTCCAGCACGTCGGACTCCGCCAGCGGCGTCGGCGAGAAGCGCGCGTAGTTGAAGACGAGGCTGCGCACGAAGCTGGAGGACTGGCGCAGCAGCACCTGCCCATGCGCCCCGGTCCAGGAGGTCTGCACCTGCTCGGACGCCATGCGCGGCAGCACGGCGCTCAGCCGCGGGAAGCGGGGATGCGGCATCTCCAGCAGGATCTCGCCGAAATCGTCGAAGCCGAGGTGGCGGAGCTCCGCGAACATCTCCTCGCGCGACAGGGCGGGTTGGCGCGATTCAAGTCGTCCAAGGACGTCCGACACGTAGCTCAGCACTGTCTCGACTCCGGCAGCCTGTGTGTTGCGGGGCACGATAGATCGGGAAGCGCCGCGCCACAAGCAGGCGCCCCGGTTGACGCCGCCGCCCTGCCTCCCTAGCTTGCCCTCCGCCGGCGCCCCGCGCGCCGGTCCCTCCCCAAGCCGCCGTCACGTCAGCACCCTGCGGGGCCTGCCGTGCACGCCGCCCCTGCATCCCCTGCTGGATCACCCGATGCACCTTTCCGAACTCAAGGCCAAGACGCCGCCCGAACTCCTCGCCTTCGCGGAGGAGCTGGGGGTGGAGAACGCCTCCGTCCTGCGTAAGCAGGACATCATGTTCGCCGTCCTCAAGACGCTGGCCGACAACGACCAGGCCATCTACGGCGACGGCACGCTGGAAATCTTGTCCGACGGCTTCGGCTACCTGCGCTCCCCGCAGGCGAACTTCCTGCCCGGGCCTGACGACATCTACGTCTCCCCCGCCCAGGTGCGCCGCTTCGGCCTGCGCACGGGCGACACGGTGGAGGGCCAGATCCGCGCGCCCAAGGATGGCGAGCGCTATTTCGCCATGCTCAAGGTCACGGCCGTGAACTTCGAGCAGCCGGAGGCGCTGCGCCACCGCATCAACTTCGACAACCTCACCCCGCTGTATCCCCAGCGCCGCCTGGTGATGGAGACGCCGGAGACGGAGGCGCCCGTGCGCGCCGCCGGCGCCAAGGAGGGCAAGGGCCCGATGAAGGACATGACGCACCGCGTCATTGACCTCATCGCCCCCATCGGCATGGGCCAGCGCGCGCTGATCGTCGCCCCCCCGCGCACCGGCAAGACCGTGATGCTCCAGACCATCGCCAAGTCCATCACGGCGAACAACCCCGACGTCTTCCTCATGGTGCTGCTGATCGACGAGCGGCCGGAGGAGGTGACCGACATGGCCCGCACCGTGCGCGGCGAGGTGGTGGCGAGCACCTTCGACGAGCCGGCGACGCGCCACGTGCAGGTGACGGAAATGGTGCTGGAGAAGGCCAAGCGCCTGGTCGAGCACAAGCGCGACGTGGTGATCCTGCTCGACTCCATCACCCGCCTGGGCCGCGCCTACAACTCGGTGGTGCCGTCCTCCGGCAAGGTGCTGACGGGCGGCGTGGACGCCAACGCGCTGCAACGCCCCAAGCGCTTCTTCGGCGCGGCGCGCAACATCGAGGAGGGCGGTTCGCTCACCATCATCGCCACCGCGCTGATTGACACGGGTTCGCGCATGGACGAGGTGATCTTCGAGGAGTTCAAGGGCACCGGCAACTCGGAGATCGTGCTGGACCGCAAGCTGTCCGACAAGCGCGTCTTCCCGGCGATTGACATCACCAAGTCCGGCACCCGCAAGGAGGAGCTGCTGGTGGACCGCGGCACGCTGTCCAAGATGTGGGTGCTGCGCCGCATCCTGAACCCGATGGGCGTGCAGGACGCGATGGAGTTCCTGCAGGACAAGCTGAAGTATTCCAAGACCAACCAGGACTTCTTCGATGCCATGAACACCTGAGGGTGATCATGGCATCGGGCCGTCATCCGCGCGCCTCGCGGCGCCGTCGCCCTTCGGGCGGCGCCGCGGCTTCGCCGCGGCAACGCAGCGCACGCGCCGCAAACCGGGCGCAATGACGGGGTCCCCGCGAAAGCGCGCAGCGGTTTCGTGGGGTGTCTGAGGGGTCCCCGCCGCGGTTTCCCGCGGAGCGCGGCGCAGCGGGAAACCGCGGTGGGGAGGTCAGAGCCAACCCTTGCGCTTGAAGTACCACACCGGCAGCACGGCGGTGGAGACCATCAGCAGGATGGCCCAGGGGTAGCCCAGCGCCCATTCCAGCTCCGGCATGTGCTGGAAGTTCATGCCGTAGATGGAGGCGATCAGCGTGGGCGGCATCAGCGCCACGCTCACCACCGTGAAGGTCTTGATGATCGCCGTCTGCTCGACGTTGATCATGCCCAGCACGGCGTCCAGCAGGAAGGTCGCCTTGTTGTTGAGGAAGTTGGCGTGGTCCACCAGGGAGCGCACGTCGCGCACGATGGTCTTGATCGCGCCCTGGTTCTCCTTGCGGATCGCCACCGCCTTCTCGGCCGTGAGGAAGGTGAGGATGCGCGACAGCCCCAGCAGCGTCTCGGAGGCGCGGGTGGTGACTTCCCCCACCTGCCCCAGGGTGATCAGCGCCTCCTTCAGGTCGCGCTCGCGCCGGCTCACCGCGCGGCGGCCGCGGGCGGTGGAGAAGGCGCCCTGGCTGGCGCGGTCCATGTCGGCGCCGATCTTCTCCAGGATGTCGGCCAGCCGGTCCACGATCTGCTCGATGATATGGAACATCGTCGCATCCGGCGCGGTCAGCAGGGCCGGCGCGCGCTGGCAGCGCGCGGCGAAGACCGGGAAGGCCTTGGGCGTGGCGTAGCGCACCGTGACGAGGTTGTGCTGCGTCAGCACGAAGGAGATGGGCGTGGAGCCCAGCTCCCCCGTATCGGCGCCGTAGAGGAAGTTCGCCGTCGTCACCAGCGCGTCCCCCTCGCGGTAGAGGCGCGAGGAGCTCTCGATCTCCTGCATCTCCTCGCGCGTCGGGATCTCCAGCCCCAGCGCGGCCTGGACGGCGCGCTCCTCCTCCGGGCTGGGCATCAGCAGGTCCAGCCAGACGGCGGCGCGCAGGGCGGCGGGGTCGCGCTCGCCCTCGCGCACGGACAGCGTCCCGCCCGTCACGGTGTAGGTCGTCAGCATGTGTCGGCTGCCCTCCGCTGCGGGCGGTGCTTAGCCCTTCGCGGCTGCGAAAGGAACCTCCGCGAAGTCGCGCGCCACCGGATGGCGGCCGCTGGGCTGCGTGCCGTCCTCCGGGCGCACCAGCTGGCAGGTGGCCATGCCGGCGGCCTGCGCAGCGTCCAGCTCCTCCGCCACGTCGCTCAGGAACAGCACCTCGGCGGGCGCGGCGCCCCAGGCGGCGGCGATTCGCCCATAGGACGCCGCTTCGCGCTTGGCGCCCATGCGGGTGTCGTGGAAGCCCTCGAACAGCCCTTCCAGGTCGCCCGCCTCCGAATGGCGGAACAGCAGCCGCTGCGCCTCCTCCGAACCGGAGGAATAGACGGCCAGCCGCACGCCCGCCGCGTGCCAGGCGCGCAGGGCGGGCCCCACGTCGGGCCACAGGTGGCCGCGCAGCGCGCCGGCGGCGTAGCCCTGCCGCCAGATGAGGCCCTGGATGGCCTTCAGCGGCGTGGCCTTCACGTCCGCCGCCATCCATGCGCGCAGCGTCGCGGCCTTGTCCTCGCCCGGCACCTCGCGCAGCGCCGCCGCCACCTCGGCATCCCCTGCGTGGTCGCGCAGGAAGGCGTCCAGCGCGCGCTCCGCGAAGGGGAAGAGGGTGCGATGGACGAAGGCGATGGCAGTGGTGGTGCCCTCGATGTCCGTCAGGATGCGGGACGGCATCAGCCGACGACGACCGGGAAGCGCTCCGCCATGTCGGTGCCGGTGTAGTGCGGCGTCCAGCCCGAGGTGTCGGTGAAGACGCGCAGCACGGTGAAGTCCGGCGCGTCGCCGCTGTCGAACCAATGGGTCACGTTGGCGGGCACGGAGATGAGGTCGCCCGTGGTGCAATGCGCGTCATAGACCTTGCCGCCGACATGCAGCACGAAGTTGCCGGCGCCGCTGTGGAAGAAGCGCACCTCGTCCTCCGTGTGGGTGTGCTCCTTCAGGAACTTGTCCCGCAGGGCGCCCTTCATCGGGTGGTCGGGGGTCAGCTGGATGACATCCGCCGTGCCGGCCGCCGTCTCGGCCAGGAAGGCGTCCAGGCGGGGCCTGTAGGCCTCCAGCACCGCCTCCGGCGCGGCGCGGGGCGGGAGGTCGGCCACCGGCCAGCGCTCGAAGCGCACGCCGATGGCGGAGAGCGTGGCGGCGATCTCGCCCGCATCCTGGGTGTTCACCAGTTCGGCCCTGGTGGCGGCGTCCCAGACGGTCAGTCGGCTCATGCGCGCAGTCTCCTCGCGTGCAGCTCGCAGTCGAGCATGAATTCAAGGGCTTCGAGCCGCAGCAGCGCCTCGGGCATGTCGCGGCCCCACACATATACGCCGTGGCCGCGCAGCAGGTAGCCCGGCACCGATGCGGCGCCGGCATCCCAGCATGCCTCCACCGCAGATTGCAGGCGCGCGATGTCCTGGTCGTTGGTCAGCACGGGCAGGCGGATGGCGCCCTCATGCGTCGGCAGGCCGGGAAAGGCCTTCAGCAGCTCGTAGCCGGCCAGGGTGATGGCGTCGCCCGCCAGGCGCGACAGCACGGTGACGGGCACGGAATGCCCGTGCAGCACCGCGCCCGCCCCGGGGAAGCGGCGGTAGATGCCGCAATGCAGGCCGGTCTCGGCCGAAGGACG